>NZ_ANPE02000123.1 GCF_000328305.2 Arthrobacter crystallopoietes BAB-32
CCGCGGGCTCAGCCCCGGACGCCGGTGGGCCGGAACGGCGCGAGCGGGTTGGACAGCGTGCCGGAAAACAGCAGGCTGCCCGAAGGGTCCGCCAGGTCCAGCATTTGCTGGTTGTTCCGCAGCTGCAGCCGGTTCAGGCAGGACAGGGCGAATTCCGGGGCAAACAGATCGTGCCGTGCGAAGGCTCCGGCCAGTTCCGGATGCCGGTCCTGGTAGCCGGCCACCACCTTCGCCACGGTCCGCCAGAAATCGTGCTGGTCCAGCTGCCCGTCCTCGTGCAGCAGGGCGGCGAGGAAACGGAAGAAGCAGTCGAAGACGTCGGTGAAGATGGACAGCACCTTGTCCTGCTCCGGAACCTGCACCCGGATGCGCGCGGCCTCGGGCGGAACGGCGACGGCGTCGCCCATCACCACAACCTCCTCGCCCAAGTCCTTCAGGATGGCGCGGACCGGAACACCGTCCTCCAGGACCAGGATGATGTTTTCCCCGTGCGGCATGCCAACCAGCTCGTACCGGTAGAAGCAGTGCAGGACCGGCACCAGGTACGCCTGCAGGTAACGCTCCAGCCAGGCGGCAGCGCTGAGGCCGGAACGCCGGATCAGGGCGGATGCGAAGGCAGCGCCGTCAGCGTCCGTGTGCAGCAGCGACGCCATCGTGGCCAGCCGCTGGCCGGGTTCCAGCGCAGGGACCGGGCTCTCCCGCCAGAGCGCCGAGAGCATCTTCCGGTGCGCCGCGCCCGGCAGCGCCGCCGCTTCGAAGTAGCGGTTGCGGTAGCCGACCGCCGCCCTTTCGCGCAGGACGCTGAATCCCTGCCGCCGCAGCTCCGGATCCGCGCCGACGAGCTGATGCAGCCACTGGCTGACCGGGGGAGTCGAGGCCATGTATTCGGGGGAGAGGCCGCGCATGAAGCCCATGTTCAGCACGGACAGCGCCGTCTTCACGTAGCACCTTGACGGCTCGTCCAGGTTGAAGAAGGTACGGATGGATTGCTGGGCCTGGAAGGCATCCGGCCCCGGCCCCAGATGGACGATCCGCTGCTGGGCGATCTCCGCGGCGAACGTCACGGTCAGCTTGTTCTCATACTGCCAGGGATGGGCCGGCATCAAGAGGTAGTCCTCGGGGTCCAGCCCCTGTCCTGCGAGGACGGCGTCGAATCCCGCGACCACGTGGGAACCCAGTTCGGCCTCCAGATGCTCGCGGTAGCCCAGCCCGGAAATCGCGGTGAACTCGGCGTGGTCGGCGTGCACGGCCAGCCAAACCAGCTGCACCGGGGCTCCCGTTTCGGGCGCATAGGCCAGGTAGTCGGACAAGCCGAAGCCCAGCCGCCCGTTGTTCGCGACGAAACAGGGGTGGCCTTCGGTCATGGCCTGTTCCAGCCGTTGGAAGTCCGACGCCGGCGCGGCACCGGCGGAGCCAGCGGCCAGTTCCGCTGCGGTGGGCTGCGGGACGGACTGCTTGAAGGCGTGGCCGGCCAGCGTGCTGCCGATTTCCTCCAGGTACACCGGCAGCATGGTCTCGCTGATGCCGAGGGTCCGGCGGAACTCGGTGATGAAGTCCAGGGCATCCAGCCGCTGCTCCACGCCGTCGACGAGCCGGTGGATGCTCGCGGACGGGATGCTCCAGTGGTCCAGCCAGAGCCGTTCGGCGGCGAAGTGGTAGTGGACGCGGCCGTCGTCCGAGGCCAGCCGGTAGGCGCCGCCCCCGGACGGCTCGGGCCGGAGGATGCGCTCGTGGGCGAACTCGGCAATCGCCTTGCGGACCAGATGGCGGTCGGCGGCTGCCCAGCGGGCCGGCTCCAGGTGCGAGGCGGCTCCGGCCACCGCCGGCGCCGCTGGTACGAGGGAGGGTGCGGTGATGGTCATGCGGGGACTCCTTCGGTTGCTCGGGCAAAGTCTTCACGGGTGCAGAAACTCAGCCACGCCTGCTTGTCCGGCAGCTTGATCAGCTGCGCGCGGCGGAAGCCGAATCGTTCATTGAGGGCCAGGATCTTGCTGTTGCGGATATCCGGCTCCACCACCACCCGCCGGACGCCGGGGGCGCGGAAGAGGAAGCGCATCACGCTGTCGAACACGTCCGCGGTGAACCCGGCCCGCGGGACATCGGGCGGACCGACCAGCAAGTGCATCCCGACATCGCCCTGCCGCACCGGATACCTGCCGGCCAAGGGCGAGTGGCCGGGAAGGTAACGCTCCATCAGGAAGGCGGGGACACCGCCGTCGTACCCCATCCAGGCTTCATGGTGCGGATGGGCAGCGATCCCGGCGAGCTCGGCGCGGACCTGCTCCTCGGTCGCCCCGAGCATGCCCCAGAAGCGTGCATATTCGCGGGTGACCCAGCCGTGCAGCAGCGCCGCGTGGGCCTGCGGGTCGGCCGGTGTGAAGGTGAACGTCACAGTGCCACCTCCGCCGGCGCCGGCACCGGTGCACCGAACTCCTGGAAAGCGATCCGCCGTTCCACCGGGTAGTACTCCCAGCCGAGCAGCTCGCGGATGATGCACGAGTTGCGGTAGGCAGCCATGCCCAGGTCCGGGGTGGCGAAGCCATGGGTGTGCAGTTCGGCGTTCTGGACGAAGATTTCGCCGGGTTCGACGCCGGTGCTGTAGTTGCGTGCCACCTCGAACCTTCCGTCCGGGCCGCGGCGGATCCGGTGGCCGATGCCGGCGAGGAAGTCCGGCTCGCGGTAGCCGTAGCCGGTAGCAAGAACGACGGCGGCACTGTCCAGCTGGTAGGTCCGGTCCTGTTCGGTGTGGTGCAGGGTGAGCCGGTGGAGGCCCGCGGCCGGATCGTACTCCGCCGCCTCCACCGAGGAGTTGGTCAGCAGGCGGGTCCTCGGTGGGGCCGTGAGGCTCCTGGCGTAGAGCAGATCGTAGATTGCGTTGATCAGCGACTCGTTGATGCCCTTGTACAGGTTTTTCTGGCCGGCGTTGAGCCGCCCCCGGGTGCCGGCCGGCAGCGCGTGGAAGTAGTCCACGTACTCCGGCGAGGTCAGCTCCAGCGTCAGCTTGGCGTACTCCAGCGGGAAGAACCGGTCCGAGCGGGTCACCCAGGTCAGTTCGTAGCCGTGGCTGTCCTGCTCCTGCAGCAGGTCGAAGTAGATTTCCGCGGCGCTTTGGCCGCTGCCGACGATCGTGATGCTTCCGCTGGCCTGCAGCTGCTTTTTCCGGTCCAGGTACTGCGCGCTGTGGCAGGCCAGGCCGCCGGACGCCGGCAGGCCGCGGCAGGATGCGGGCACTTGGGGTTCGGTTCCGGTACCCAGCACCAGCCGGCGGGCTGTGCGGACGGTTTCGCCCGCCGCTCCTGCGGACGTGACGTGGTACAGGCCGCCGCGGTACTCGACGCCGGTCACGCGCTCGCCGAAGTGCACGTTCGGCAGCCGGGCGGTGACCCACTGGCAGTAGGCGTTGAATTCGGCGCGCAGCGGGTAGAAGTCCTCGCGGATGTAGAAGCGGTAGAGCCGGTCGGTTTCCTTGAGGTAGTTCAGGTAGGAGTACGGCGAGGTGGGATCGGCCAGGCTGACCAGGTCCGCCATGAACGGCACCTGCAGGTGGGTGCCGGGCAGCATCATGCCCGGATGCCAGTCGAAGCACGGGCGCTGGTCCAGGAAGACGCCGTCCAGTTCCGGGATGGGAGCGGCCAGCGCGGCCAGGCCCAGATTGAAGGGACCGACGCCGATGGCCACGAAATCATGGGTGCTGCGGTTCATGCGCGTGCCCCTGCCAGGAAGCCGGCTCCGATTGCGCGAATCTGCTCCAGGATCGCGTTCAGCTCTTCCACGCTGGTTTCGGCATTCAGCAGCGTGAACTTCAGGTAGTGGCGCCCGTCAACGGTGGTGCCGGCGACCATCGCCTCGCCGGAGGCGCACACGGCCCGGCGGATGTGCAGGTTCAGGGCATCTGCCGTCCCGGCGTCCACGCCCTCGGGCCGGTACCGGAACACCAGGGTGCTCAGCTGCGGGGCGGAAGCCAGTTCGAACTCCGGGTCCTGTTCCAGCAGTTCGCCGGCGCGGGAGGCGAGGTCGATGGCCCCGTCCAGCAGCGCGCCGATGCCGTCCGCGCCCATGATCCGCAGCGTCAGCCACAGCTTCAGGGCATCGAAGCGGCGGGTGGTCTGCAGGCTTTTGTCCACCTGGTTGGGAATCTGTTCGCGCGCCGCGCTGGCCGGGTTCAGGTAGTCCGCGTGGAAGGCCACATGCCGCAGCGTGGAGCGGTCACGGACCAGCACGGCGCTGGAACTGACCGGCTGGAAGAACGTCTTGTGGTAGTCCACGGTGACCGAATCGGCGGCTGAGATGCCGTCCAGCAGATGCCGGTAGCGCAGCGAAGTCAGCAGGCCGCCGCCGTAGGCTGCGTCCACGTGCAGCCAGCTACCGGCCTGCCGCGCCAGCTCTGCCGCGGCATCGAGCGGGTCGATGCTGCCGAAGTCCGTGGTCCCGGCGGTCGCGACGACGGCCATCGGGACCTCGCCGCGGGACCGGCTGTCGGCCAGTGCCTGCCGCAGCGCGGCAGGATCCATCCGCCGCTCGCTGTCGCAGCGGACCGGGACCACGCCGTCGTACCCCAGGCCCAGCAGGGCGGCCGACTTGGCGATGCTGAAATGGCTGGCCTCGGAAGCGAAAATCCGCAGCCTGTCCAGGGCCTGCGGCAGCCATCCGGCATCGGCAGCGGGGTCCTGGCGGAGCCGCTCAACCGCGTGGTTGCGGGCAATCAGCAGGGCCTGCAGGTTCGACTGGGTTCCGCCGCTGGTGAAAACCCCGTCGGCTTCCGCGCCCAGGCCCAGGCGGCCGGCGGTCCAATCGACCAGGCGCCGCTCGATCAGGGTGGCGCCGGCGCTCTGGTCCCAGGTGTCGAGCGAGGAGTTCACCGCGGAGAGGATCGCCTCGCCAACCAGCGCGGGAATGACCACCGGGCAGTTCAAGTGCGCGGCGTACTTCGGATCGTGGAAGTACACCGCGTCCTGCAGGTAGAGCCCTTCCAGTTCTTCCAAGGCAGCGGCTGTGTCCGGCAGCGGCCGGTCCAGGTCCACGCCGGCCACGAGGGGCGAGAGCTGGCCCGGGGCGCATCCGGTGAACGGCCGGGACGTCCTGGAGACCTTGGTGGCCACCAGATTGACCGCCTGCAGGACGTCCGCCACGTAGCGCGGCGCATTCCGGGGATTGAAGAGCTGGTTGCTGGCGGCCAGGGCCAGCTCGATGCGTGAACCGAAGTCGGTTTGGTCGGCGGTGCTGGACAGTAGGGTCAAGGCGAGCTCCTTGGGGGAAAGCATTGCCGGGCAGAAACAAAGGCAAGCCTTACTTAGGGGACCCTTAACGTCAAACTTTCGTGCCGTAATTTTTCGGCGAGCCGGTCATTCCCGGAAATATTCGACGGCGGCGGCCGGCAACTCTTCCCAAACCGCACTGTGACTGGTACTTTCGCGCGAAATCGAAGTCGAGCCAAGGCTTGCAGAGGGGCGCTGGGCCTGCCGTTGGTCCCGAAATTTCGACCGTCCGTCGCGGCTGCTGCTGGAATTACTGAACGACCGGTTGGAATGTGTGAAAGAATGCACAGGCCCGGCAGCTGCCACCAGCTGGCTGCGGCCGTCCCCATTCAATCGTTAGGAAATGCACCCCGCTATGTCTTCTGACAGCAACCCCACCGGTCCGGTCGGCGCCGCCGTCCGGACCGATAACGACGGCGGCGCACCCGCCAAGTGGAAGATCGTCGGTCCCGGCCTTGTCGTTGCCGCGACCGGCGTCGGCGCCGCGGACATGGTCGCCACCTTGGTCGCCGGCTCCCAGTTCGGCTACCAGCTCTTTTGGGCTGTGATCGTCGGCGTCATCCTGAAGATCGTCCTGGTCGAAGGAGCCGGCCGCTACACCCTGGCCACCGGCAAGACCATCTTCGAAGGCTGGCGCTCGCTCGGCCGCTGGACCACCTGGTACTTCGGCCCCTACATCATCATTTGGGGCTTCGTCTACGGCGGGACGGCGATGTCCTCGGCCGCCCTGCCGCTGGCCGCCATGTTCCCGGTCCTGCCGCTGTGGGCGTGGGCCATCGCGATGGGGCTGGCCGGCTTCGTCATGGTGTGGTTCGGCAAATACGCCACCTTCGAAAAGATCACCGCAGCCTTGGTCGGCATCATGTTTGTCACCGTGGTCGGCCTGGCGGTCATTGCCCTGCCCAACATCCCCGAGATGCTGACCGGCCTGGTCCCGTCGATTCCGGCCGAAGGCGGCCTGCTCTCCACCCTGGCACTCGCCGGCGGCGTCGGCGGCACCATCACGCTGGCGGCCTACGGCTACTGGCTGCGCGAAAAGGGCTGGTACACCCCCAAGTGGATGCGCGTCATGCGCATCGACAACTCCGTCGCCTACATCATGACCGGCATCTTCGTCCTGGCCATGCTGATTGTCGGCGCCGAAGTGGTCCGCTCCGCCGGCGTCTCCATCAGCGGCGGCGACGAAGGCCTGCTGGAACTGGCGGACGTCCTCAACGCCCGCTACGGCGAAGTGATCGGCACCGGCTTCCTGGTCGGCTTCTGGGCCGCATCGTTCTCCTCCATCATCGGGGTCTGGAACGGTGTCTCGCTCATGTTCGCCGATTTCTGGGGCCACATGCGCAAGAAGGAAGCAGGCCACCCGGACACCCGCGTGGGCGGCAAGTACTTCAAGTTCTACGTCCTCTGGCTGACCTTCCCGCCGATGCTGCTGTTCATCCTGGGCAAGCCGATCGCGCTGATCCTGGCCTACGGCGTGCTCGGCTCGCTGTTCATGCCGTTCCTGGCGCTGACCCTGCTCGGCCTGCTCAACGGCAAGCGCGTGCCGAAGGAATGGGCGAACCGCCTGCACACCAACATCGCGCTGGGCATCTGCGCCCTGCTGTTCGGCATCCTGGGCATCCAGCAGCTGGTCAAGGCCATCGCCCCGCTGTTCGGCGGCTGATTCCACACGGCCTGGGCCGGCGCCTTTCCTGCCTGCCGTTAACGTACGCTGCCTGCGCACCTGTAGTGGTGCGCAGGCAGCGTACGTTAACGACGACGGCGGTCCGGCGCCGCGGTGGCTCAGGTTTTGGCGTGCTTCGGCTTGCCGGATCCGGGCTCGCCGACAATCGAGGCGAGGAAATCATCGGCTTCGGTCAAGCCGCGTGCCGCCTGGCACAGAATGACTCGGGCCTCATCCTCAAGGCTCCGGCCGTGGGCCTCGGCCAGGATGCGGAGCCCCTCCATGATGCGGGGTTCCAGATTCGGTATCGTCAGCGCTTCCATGGCCGCCACCTCCTGAGTGGAATCAATGCTAGACCTGCGGCAGGCGGCTGTCACCGCCCCGGCTGCCCGGCCACAGCGGTCCGGAGCCGGCCCGGTCAGCGGAGCGGGTCGAACGGCTTCAGCTCGGCCGGAACCGTGCCTGTGGCGATCTGGCTGGCGAGCAGCTTGCCGGTGGCCGGACCGAGCACGATGCCCCACATGCCGTGGCCGCCGGCAACGAACACGCCGGGGGAGCGGGTGGCGCCGATGACCGGCAGCCCGTCCGGAGTCACCGGCCGCGGGCCCACCCAGAGGTCCTCGAGCTGCTCCAGGTCCATGCCGGTGAAGAGCGGCCGCACGGCGGCGAGGATCGCGTCGATCCGCCCGGTCTGCAGCGGCTCGTCCGGACCGCGGAACTCCATGGTCCCGGCGATCCGCAGCCGCCCCTGGTACGGCGTGCAGGCGACCCGGCGGGCCGGGAAGTAGATCGGGAACTCTGCCGGCTCCTCGGTGGCGACGCTGAAGGAATAGCCGCGGCCGGCCTGGATCTGCGTCCGCACCCCCAGCGGACGGGCGAGCTTCGGAAGCCAGGCCCCGGTGGCCAGGACCACGACGTCGGCGGACAAGGGATCGTGTCCGTAGCTGTCCACCGCGATGCCGCCCGGCCCGTGCCGCAGGCCGCGCACTTCCGCCCCCGAAATGATGGAGCCCCCGCGGGAACGCACCGCGTCCGCCAGCGCCTCGACGAACGGCCCCGGCTCGAGGAACCGCTGGCCCTCCATCTCCAGCACGGTGGACACTCCGGCGGACAGTTGGGGCACCTTGAGCCGGGGATTGTCCAGCCGTGCCAGCGGAACGGACTGGCCGGCCTTCTCCACCTGCTCGATCTCGTGGATGAACGGCTTGCTCTCGCTCTCGGATTCGAAGCCGACGATGAAGGGGCCCTTCCGGGTCCATGACTCGACGCCGTTGCCGGTCAGTTCGTCGAAGGCCTCCAGCGCCATCCGGTCGATCGGAGTCAGCGCATCCATGGTCCGCTTCCAGGCCTTGGAGGTAGCGTGGAGGCCGAAGCGGGCCAGGAACGTCCACAGCCGGACGTCGAGCCGCGCCGGGATGTGCAGAGGCGCCGTGGGGTCGAGCAGCGACTTGGCCGCATAGGTCCACAGGGTCGGTTCCGCCAGCGGCATCGCCATGCCGGGCGTCAGCCAGCCGGCATTGCCCCAGGAGGCGCCCGCGGCGACGCCTGACCGGTCCACTACGGTGACGTCGATTCCCTGTTCCTGCAGGTGCCAGGCCGTGGACAGTCCCACCATGCCGGCCCCAACAACGACGGCGGTCTGCGGCTTCCGGGCGCGCGAATACATTTGCTCTCCTCAGTCGTGATCAAGGACACATCGCTCTTGCTTCATTGTGAATAATTAGAGAAGTAGTAGCAAGCCATTCGCTGATCATTCGCCAGAAGGAGGAATTGATGGTTGGAAGTTCGGAAGGCCGTTCACGCGGGCGGCCCGCACCGAAGAACGTTCGGGGGCCGGACCTGGATGAGACGGACCGCCTGATCCTGCGGCTGCTGCAGGCGGATGCGCGGATGCCGAACAATGCCCTCGCCGCACGGGCTGGCATCGCGGCATCCACCTGCCATGCCAGGATCCGCTCGCTCCAGGAGCGTGGCGTCATTCGGGGCTACCATGCGGACGTTGATCCCGCCGCCGTCGGCCGCGGGCTCCAGGCCCTGATCGCGATCCGGCTCCAGGCGCACGCCCGGGCCAACCTGACGCGATTCGAGGACTACCTGGCCGGACTCCCGGCCGTGGAGGGCATTTTCTTCGTGACCGGGGACCGGGACTTCCTCATCCACGTTGCCGTACCGGATTCGGACACGCTCCGGGAGCTGGTGGCCAACAACCTCAGCCTTCGGCCGGAAGTCGCGGGCACCAACACCACCGTGATTTTCGAGTACCGCAGGCCCGTCGGCCCTGGCTCATGAGACAAATTGTTGACGTGTCAATGAAGACCTGAGACAATGGTTGAAACGTCAATCAACCCGGAAGGCCATGATGTCCTGGTTCAAGAAGCTTTTTTCGTCCAAGTCCCGTGCCCAGAGCGCTCCGGCCCAGCCTGATGCCGCGGTGCCTGCCGCCGAGCCCGCAACAACGGCCGCCGTGGAGAACGCAGGTGCCGGCACTTTGCCGCGCATCGCCGTCGTCACCGGAAGCACCCGTCCGGGCCGCGTCAACAACGCCGTCGCGGACTGGGCGATGGCCCAGCTTGCCGACCGCAGCGACGCCGTTTTCGAACTGGTCGACATTAACGACTTCAACCTGCCGCTGCTCGACGAGCCCGCTCCGGCCGCATACCAGAGCTACCAGAACGAGCACACGAAGGCCTGGTCCGCGAAGGTCGCCGAGTTTGACGGCTTCATCTTTGTCGCCAACGAGTACAACCACACGGTCGGCCCGGCCCTGACCAACGCCCTGTCCTTCCTGAATGCCGAGTTCAACAACAAGGCCGCCGGCATCGTGTCCTACGGTTCCATGGGCGGCGTCCGCTCTGCCGAGCATCTGCGCAACGTCCTGGCCGAACTGCAGGTCGCCGTGGTGCGCAACCAGGTGATGTTCAGCCTGTTCACCGACTTCGAGAACTTCTCCGAGTTCAAGCCGACCGAGCAGAACGCCGGCACCCTGGCTCCCATGGTGGACCAGCTGGTGCCGTGGGCGAAGGGCTTTGCCGCCATCCGCACGCCGCTGGCTGCTGCCGCCGCCTGATCCGGCCGCGACCAATACGCACAGAACCGCCCTGTCGGCTTCCGGCGGGGCGGTTCTGCCTATCCTGCCAGCAGGATCGAGGAGATGGCTGCGGCAAAGGCAGGCAAGGCAATCAGCGCCGCCGCCGCCAATGCGGCGCGGCCTGCGGTAGTTACGCCGCGGCTGTGCCAGCTGCCTGCCAGCCGCGGCAGCAGCAGCCGGAGGGCCATGCCGGCGGCGATGGTTGCCATGACCGTTGCTGCGGCGAGCAGCCCAACCGGGCCCAGGAGTACTGCCAGCCCCAGTAGCGGCAGGTACGCCACGGCAGCGCCGGGGCTGTCCAGGAGCGGCGCCCGCCGGCTGAGCCACCCTGCCAGCGCCGGCACCAGCATTCCCTGGGCAACGACCAGGGCGCTGAAGGCCAGCACCGAGAGCCATCCCGGCCCCACAACATCGAAGTCCCGGTTGTCCGGCCGCAGCGGCTCCAAGGTGGTGGCCAGGATGACGAGCAGCAGCGCGCCGAAAACCAGGCCTCCGGCCCGGCCTTTCGGCAGCCACCGCCGCAGCAGCGCGTAGAGGATGCCCGTGGCGCACCCGCCCACGATGCCGGTGAAGACGACGAAACCGACGGTGCCTTCCGTGGTGATCATGCCGATAGTCTCGTTCTGCTCGGTGAGGCGCCCGGTGTCCTCAGGCGACGTCGCGGCCAGCAGGCGCATGACCAGGCGCCCGCCCGGACCCGCCATCAGCAGGCCTGCCGCCGCGCCGGAAACCAGCACGACGTTGGTCCACCACAGCGCCTGCCGGATGATCCGGACGACGGGCCTGCGCCCGGCGCGGGAGCCGGTTGCACGAAGGGCCCTCCGCCCCAGGCGGCCACGGCGGCCAGGCCGGCCAGCACCAGCAGGCCGCAGCAAATCATCAGCAGCATAGGCACAGTATCGGCTCTGGAAGACCGGGCCGTCCACGCCCGCCGGACCACAGTATTTTAGCAAGCTTCACGCCCTAAACTCGCCGTGGCAATATTCCGGTGCGGTCCCGTTGCGGCCCCCGGTGTGGTCCTGTTGGAGCCCGGTGCAGGTGCTCCTTTGGTGCTTACGAATCCTCGAGTGCGCTGTTAATCTGGAGGATACGGTCGCTGGAGAGGCTGGCTGGCCGGCAATGGGGCACCGAGCTCCGGGGTGCAGGAGGCGCACAATGCGAAGGCAGGACCAGACGCAGCACAACGCGGAACAGCAGGTCCCGGAGCAGGAACCGGCGGAGGCTGCCGGACAGGAGGGCACTGAACTGGACGAGCCCTTGGGGCATGATGACGGCCGGAGCCGGGAGGCAGTGCCGGAGACGGACTGATCGACGCGGGACGGTTTGCGGGCGTGCCCTGTTGGGGTTCAGGCATGATCGGTAGGCTTCAAAGCGAAGGTCCACCGACGAAGGAGCTGTCCATGGCACGCAAGTACGGTCTTCCGCTCATCGGAGTGGCGGCGCTGACGCTGGCCCTGGCGGCCTGCGGGCCGTCGGAGCCTGACGAGGAACTGCCGCAGAATCCGGCTCCCCAAACCGCCACGACGCCGGGCGAAGCGGTCTCGCCCGGAGCCTCGCTCGGAGCATCGTCCCCCGGGGCGGCTGCCGACGCCGAGGTTTCCGCCCGCTTCGAAGAATTCTCCGAGGGCGCCACGGCGATCACCTACAATCCGGAACGGGTGCCGGTGGGCGCCGAGACCGAAGTCGAGGTTGAAGACGAAGACGCGGGCACGAAGGTCAAGCTGAAGGTCGAGGGGCTGGAGCCGGACACGCAGTTCGGCGCCCACGTGCACGTTGCCGCCTGCGGGGAATCCCCGGACGACGCCGGGCCGCACTATCAGGACGAGGCTGATCCGCAGACGCCGTCGACGGATCCTGCCTACGCCAACCCCGACAACGAAATCTGGCTGGACTTTACCACTGACCAGGACGGCGAGGGCGAGGCCGAAAGCCGCGTCGGCTGGAAGCTGCGTGAGGGTGAGGGCCAGTCCGTGGTCATCCACGCCATGCCGACCAAGACCGGTGAGGGCGAGGCCGGAACCGCCGGCGACCGGCTCGCCTGCATCAACATCCGCCAGTAGCGTTGGCTGACCGCAACCGCCGGCCCGCCGTGGTTTACGCCCCGGCCGCGCCAGCGTGGCAAACTGTCGGTATGTCGCGGACGGAACACAAAGGCGAGATCCAGGACAAGGCCGCCCACATCGGGATGAGGATCGAAGACCGGTGGCAGACCTGGCGTGAACGCCGAGCCCGCGACCGCGGGGACCTGGCCACCGTGCTGCCGTTTACCGGCTATGGTTCCGCCGGCTGGGTCCGCGTGCTGGGCCGGGTGGTGATGGCCAAGCCGGATGCCTTCGAAAACGGCCGGGTGTCCTCGAAGCTGATCGCTGACGGGATCCGCGGCTGGCGCAACTTCATCAGCCCGCCGGTGGCGAACGCCAAGGTCACCATCGAGGTCGGCGGCGCCTTGCACGAGGTCACGGCCGACCGCGGCGGAGTCATCGATGCCCATGTCCCGGCCAAGCTGCCGGACGGCTGGAACACCGTCCGCCTCAGCTGCGAGGGGTCGTCCCCGGTGGAAGCGCCGGTCTACCTGGTTCCCGCCGGCAAGACCTTCGGTGTCGTATCCGACGTCGACGATACGGTCATGGTCACCGCGCTGCCGCGGCCGATGCTCGCAGCCTGGAACACCTTCGTGCTCGACGAGCATGCCCGCAACGCGACACCCGGAATGGCGGTCATGCTGGAGCGGGTCAGCCGGCAGCACCCGGGCAGCCCGGTGCTCTACCTCTCCACCGGGGCCTGGAATGTGGCGCAGACGCTGACCCGCTTCCTGACCCGGAACATGTACCCCGACGGCGCGCTGCTGCTGACGGACTGGGGTCCGACCCGGGACCGCTGGTTCCGCAGCGGGATGGAGCACAAGACCACGCAGCTGCGGCGGCTGGCCGAGGAGTTTCCGCAGGTGAAGTGGCTGTTGATCGGCGACGATGGCCAGCATGACGAGGCCATTTACTCCGGCTTCGCGCAGCGCTATCCGGAGCACGTGGCGGCCATCGCCATCCGCCAGCTTTCCGTCAGCGAGGCCGTCCTGGCCGGTGGCCGGTCCCAGGCCACGCCGGGCGAGGCGACCCCGGGCATCCCGTGGATCTATGCCCCCGACGGGGCGGGAATCGCGGCCCAGCTGCGCGAGCTGGGCATCATCGGCGCCGAATAGCTCCTTCGGCTTGGAGCGCTCAGGCGCTCAGGCGCGCCCTGGTGCGCTTCGCCGTCGTACTTTCCAGTTCCTCCTCGACCGGCGCGAGGACGTCGTCGATGATGGCGCTGGCGCCATCGGTGTCGGTGCCCTCGGACAGTGCAAGTTCGGAGAGCAGGATGCGGCGGGCCTGGTCGAGCTGCCGCTTTTCGCCGGCGGGTGCCAGTCCGGCCTGGAGGCGCCGGGTGAGGTCGCGGACGACTTCGGAGACCTTGTAGACATCGCCGGTGGTGATCTTTTCCTGGTTCGCCTTGAAGCGGCGGGACCAGATTTCCTTCTCCATCGAAGCCGGCTGGCGCAGGATGCTCATGATCTTCTGCACGCCCTTCTTGCCGATCGCGGGCCGGACGCCCAGCTCCTTGGCTTTGCCGGCCGGGACCTCGATGGTCAGGCCGTCGTGGTGGACGCGGAACTGCACGTACGTGGTCTCGGCATCCTTGAAGGTGCGGTTGGTGGTTCCGACGACGGTGACGGCGCCGTGCGGCGGGTAGACAAGATTGTCGCCCACAGTGAGCTTCATGAGGTGTCCTTTCATGCCATTGTGGCAGATACTGTCATATTGACAGCTGGTGCGCAAAACGTGCGATATCGTGGAACAGCACGGCTGGCGAAGGAAGATCCCGGCAGCCGGCAGGAGGATGGAAGGGGCCCATGGGGGCAGGAACCGCGGAACGGCGCGCCAAAACGGAGGCCGAGCAAGGGCACGGGCAGGGGCTGAGGGAGCGGCGGCGGCAGCAGACCAGGGCCGAAATCACCGATGCGGCGCTGGAATTGTTCGCTAAGGGCTCAGTGGCAGCCACGACCGTCGACGAGATCGCCGCGGCCGCGGGGGTTTCCCCGCGCACCTTCTTCCGCTATTTCGCGAGCAAGGAAGATGCCGCCCTGCCCGTGCACCAGGACTTCAACGCCGCCATCGCCGCAGGGTTGCCCTCCGTCGATCCGCAGGGCGAACTGCGCCGCGAGGTCCACGGCCTGTACGGACTGATGGTGCAGCCGTATCTGGACAACGCCTCGCCTGCAGCGCAGCGGATGCTGCAGGTGACCCGGCTGATGCGGAAGGAGCCGTCGCTGCGGGCGGCCGTGGTGCATCAGTCGCTGGAGCGGACCGAGGAAGTCCAGGCCGCATTGGCGGCGCGGTTCGGTGCAGTCCACGAGGACGCGCTGGAACTCCGGCTCGCCATTGACATTGCCTCCGCCGTGGTCCGGGCCTCGTTCGATGCCTGGGCTTCCCGGCTGGAAACGGGCGAGCCCGCGGACCTGGCGGCGATTTACCAGCAGGCGCTCGACTTCTCAAAGTAGGTCTGCCGATCGGCGGCGCGGACTGGCACAATGTCGTTCATGCGAGCCGCAGTGAAAGCCCTCGACCTGCATATCGCCCTTGCCGGGGCGGTCGATCCGATCTGGCGCGACGTGCGGGTGCCGGCCAGCCTGACGCTGCCGGAACTGCACCGCGTCATCCAGCTGGCGTTCGACTGGGAGGACCGGCACCTCCACTTGTTCCGGTCTGCCGGCCCCGGCGGGCACGAGCGCTACTTCGCCGGAGACGTGGAGACCGCCCTGGAGCTGGGCATGGAGTCGGCCGATGGCTTCACGCTTGAGGATGTTTTCGCGAACCGGAACACGCAGCTGGTTTACGAATACGACTTCGGCGACTGCTGGCTGCACGAGATCGAGGTGACCGGACACGCCGTCGTTCCTGCCGGGGAGCTGGTCTGCCTGGCCGGAGCCAACCGCGGTCCGGTCGAGGACTCCGGCGGGGTGGACGGCTATGCCCGGCTGTGTGCGGCGGCCCAGGATCCGGCGGACCCGGAGCATGCGGCCGTGCAGGAATGGCTGTACGGCGTGGTGGGCGACCTGTCCTTCGATCCGGCCTGCTTCGACCAGGCCCAGGTAAACCGGCGGCTGACCCGGCTGGGGCTGCGCTGGTCCGATGCCCCGCCGACGGCTGAGGAAGTCGCCGAGGTGGTTAGGCCGGTGAAATGGCTGCTGCAGCGCGTCGGCCCGGAGGGGCTGGAGCTGACCAAGGACGGCTACCTCCGCCCCGCGGTGGTGCAGGAGGCGGTGGTGGCCTTGGGGCTGGCCGGCCGGCTCTACGGCAAGGCCAACCGCGAGATCAATACCCGCGAAATCCTGGGGCTGCGCCGCCAGGTGCAGGAGTGGGGGCTGCTGCGCAAGTACAAGGGGAAGCTGCTGCGTACGCCGGCGGGCCGGGAGTATTGCGACGACGACGAAGGGCTCTGGCATTACCTTGCGTCCCGCATGGCCAAGCCGGGAAGCATCGGCGGGGACTTCCTGCACCGGCTGTTCACCGAGTGGCTTGTGGAGAACCAGTTGCCGCCGGTGTCGGTCCGGGGCGAGATCCTGGTCGAGATCATGACGGCCGAAGGCTTCCACGGACCGGACCAGCGGCCGCTCGCGCTGCCTGCCGGGCGGGACTTGGCACGGCAAATGGCAGCCACTTTCGGGCACCTCAATATCTACCTGCCGTCGGGCCGGCCCTGGCTGAGCCAGGAACTCTCCGAAGCGGGCATGAAATTCCTGCTGGAGGTCCAGCGGCGGCAGAATAGTCTTCGATGACTGAAACAACCGCCGCGAACCGCAACCCCAGCGGCCAGGTGGCAGGCTTGCGGCTGAGCTGCAACGTGCCGATGCGCTGGGGAGACATGGATGCCTACGGGCACATCAACAACGTGGAGATCCTGCGCATCCTCGAGGAAGCCCGCATCCACGCCTTCGGCCCGCCGGCCGGCACCGGCGGGGAGGGGCTGGAGGTGGACCTGCCGGTCTTCTCGGACCTGCCCGACGGGACGCAGGCGCTGGTGGTCGAGCACCGGGTGAAATATGTCCGGCCGCTGAACTACCGGAACATCCCGGCGCACGTCGAGGTCTGGATCAGCGCGCTGAAGGCTGCGAGCCTGACCGTCGCCTACCTGATCAAGGACCCGGTGACGATGGATGAGTGCGTGAAGGCCGAGACAACGCTGGCGTTCTTCAATGAGGCCACCAGCCGGCTGCTGCGCGTCACCGCGGACCACAAGGAGCGGTTGCAGCCCTACCTCGGCGAGCCGAACTTCCGCTAGCCGCCCGGGCGGCAACGGTCGGAGGAGGCCCGGGCGGGGTTGGCAGACCGGCTGGACACGGGCCGGACGGGCGCCGAGACTGGGCCCATGGCGGCAGTATCCGGGGAACAGCGCATTATGACGATCGGCCACGGCACGAGCAGCGCGGCCGAACTGACCGACCTGCTGGCCGGAGCCGGAGTGGACTTGCTGGTGGACGTGCGCCGCTTCCCGGGGAGCCGGAAGCATCCGGATATGGCGAAGGATGCACTGGCGTCGTGGCTGCCGGAGGCCGGCGTCGCGTACCGCTGGGAAGAGGAGCTGGGTGGCCGCCGCCGGATTCCGGCGGGCGAACCGGAACCCGATAGCTGGTGGAAGGTCGCGGCCTTCAGGGCCTATGCCGCGTACACCCGGACTCCGGAATTCGCTGCCGGGCTGCGCCGGCTGCTGCAGGACGCTTCGGCCGCCAGGCCCGCGATCATGTGCAGCGAGACCGTCTGGTGGCGCTGCCACCGCCGGCTCATTTCCGACGTCCTGGTCCTGCAGCACGGGGTGGACGTGGTCCACCTGATGCCGGGCGGCAAGACCTCGGCGCACCGTCCGTCGGAAGGAGCGCGCCGCACGCCAGCCGGCTTGGTGTGGGACGGCCCGGCGCAATGAAAAACGCGCCCGCAGCCAGGGCCGATGCTCCCGGTCAAACCGGCGGGATCGGGGGCCATGGCTGCGGACGCGTTCCCCGGGAAAGGGGCGCCGAAGCGGCGTAGGTTAGGCGAGGACGGCCAGCTTGGAGTCCTTGCGGCCGAACAGCGCGTGGTCGACCGAGACGCGGCCCGGGCCCACGAGGGCGATGGCCAGCGCGGCGGCAGCCAGCAGCAGCACCAGTTCGTAGCCGCCGTTCATGGCGTAGACGCCCGCCGGAGCGTGCACCAGGAATAGCGCGCCCAGCATGTCGAGCATCAGCAGGATGGCCAGCGGGCGGGTGAGCACACCCAGGATCAGGGCGATGCCGCCGGCGAGTTCCAGCACGGCGACGATCGGTGCAGCGATCTCGGCAGCCGGGACGCCCATCTGGCCGAAGGAGGCCTGCGTGCCGGCAATCGTCCACTCGTTGAACTTCTGCCAGCCGTGGGCCGTAAAGAGGAAGCCGAGGACGACGCGCAGGATCGTGCGGGCGGTGGTGTTCAAAGCGGGATTCTTCATGATGTTTTCACCGTTTCGTGTGGTCAGTGGAGCGGCCCATGGAACGAGCGACAAGCATCAGTTGATTGACGCTTCAATAAAATAGTCGCAACTGATCAGTTGAAGTGTCAAGTTTTGTTTCTGTCGTGTGGGTCACGCTAACGACGGCGACGCTCGCCTCCGCCGCTGGGGGCACCGGGCGCAGCATTCAGTTGCGCCTGCTACAGTCCGCAGCGGTAACAGTTGCCGCCAAGACGAGGACACTGATGGACCTGAACGACCTGCAGGGCTTTGCCGCCGAATGGTGGGCCCGGATCCTGGCCGGCTTCCGGCGCGACCCCGGCCTCGAGCCAACAGCGCTGGAGCTGGGAGTCATCCTTGCGGTGGCGCTCGCGGTCTCCGTGCCGCGGGCGAACTGGCGGTACTTCGGGCTGTTCGTGACCGCGGTGCATGAACTGGGGCACGCTTTTGCCGCCTTGACGACCGGCCGGCTCGTGCGGGGCATCCACCTGCGGTTCGACCAATCCGGCGCCATGATGAGCCGTGCATCCAGTGGGGCCCGCGCGGTGTGGACCGGGTTCTGGGGGTATCCCGTTCCTGCCGTCGTCGGCTGCGTCCTGGTCTGGGCTTCCTTCAGCGGCTGGTCCTCGTTCGCGCTCTCCGTCAGCGCCTTGCTGCTGCTGCTGACGTTGCTGTTCATCCGCAACGGGCAAGGCATCGTGATCGCCGTCGGCCTTGCGCTGGCCTCCGGACTGCTTGTCTGGTTCGCTCCGGCGGCGTGGCTGGGCCACGTGACCCTGGCGATCGGCATCGGCCTGCTGGTGGGTGCAGTCCGCGACTGGCTCAATCTGCTCAGCGTCCACACCCGGAGGCGGCAGCAGTTGGCGAATTCCGATGCCTTCATTCTCGCGCGGCGGACCGGGCTTCCGGCGATCCTGTGGCTGGCGGGGTTCGCCGTCGTCATTGCCGCCTGCTGCCTGCTCGCCGTGGCAGCCATAGCCGCAGCGGCGGGCCTGCTGGCCTGACGCGCCGCCTCGTACACCACGGCAGACCCTCAGCAGTCTTGCTGTTTCGCGCCAAGGCCTTTTCTCGTGCTGCTGCCGTGGCTAGGCTCAACCCATGAACGAGTCGAAAGCGCATAATGAGCTGCCCCTGCCGGACTACGACCATATTCCGCAAGGCACCCTGCCAACACGGATCACCGGGTTGAGCGAGCAGCAGGTGGCAGAGCTGCTGGACTATGAGAAAGCCCACGGCAACCGGCTGCCGGTCGTGCAGGTCCTGCAGCAGCGGATAGAAGCCCTGCGCAACGGGGCCGAGCCGAGCGGGACCGCTAACCCGGACACTCCCGAAGTCAGCCAAGCCCACGGCGGCTCACCGGTGCGCCCGGAGACGGCCGGCCCGCCCGTTAACCCGCCTTCGCAGGGCGTGCCGACCAACCCGTCGCAGCCGCGCTGAGGAATCTGCCGGCCACACCCGAAAGCGGGAATTATTGGCTGTCGCCGTGCGTTGTCCGGGGCGACGAGGAAAATAGATGTTGATTTATCCGTTTAGGACGCTAAAATGGGCCGACACCTCGTCAATACGACAACAGCTTCAGGAGTTCTAGACCCGCATGGCAACCGACTACGACGCACCCCGCAACAAGGACGAAGACCAGAATAACGAGTCCCTGGAAGCGCTGCAGGCTCAGCGCGGCGGCGGAGCGAAAACCGCAATCATCGATGTTGAGGATTCGGATACCGCTGAAGGCATCGACCTCCCCGGTGCCGACCTTTCCGGCGAGGAACTGGTAGTCCAGGTGGTCCCGCCCCGCGAGGACGAATTCACCTGCGCTTCCTGCTTCCTGGTCCGCCACCGCAGCCAGGTAGCCCGCGAAAAGAACGGCGAGCAGTACTGCCGCGACTGCGAAGGCTAAGCCTCCGCCGCACCATCAATCCAAACCCCGTGCTGGTCCCAGCGCGGGGTTTGTTGGTGGATGGCCCGTTGGGGCCGTCATTCGACGTCGATGAATCCCAGCGCCCCGCGCTCGGCATCGACCAGGGCATGGCTGAGGAAGGTGTAGCGGCCGGGCTTCGCGAACTCCAGCTCGGCAAAGCCGCCTTGGGCAGCGGACAAATCCAGGGCCTGCGCCCCGCCCTGCCCCGGATTGTCCGGCTCCAGCAGCCACGCGCCTTCCTTGAAGACAGCGTCGAACTGGCCGCCGATGACATGGAAGCTTGTCCCGCGGGAGGGCCCGGCATTGAGGACCCAGATCCGCACGCGCTCCCCGGCAGCGGCCGCGAGCGGGTGGTGCCGATACTGAGTGGCGTGGCCGTTGAACATCACAATGTCCGGCTCCTCGGCCTGGATTTTGCCGACATTGACCGGCGCGTCCGGTTCGCCGAGGTAGGTCTCGGACTGGACCAGCAGGAACTCGCGGTCAACGTCCGGCAGGCCGGGCGGATCGATAAGGACCGCACCGAACAGCCCGGCGGCAATATGCGCCGAGACCGGTGCGGTGCCGCAGTGGTAGAGCCAGATTCCAGACCGGCTGGCAGTGAACTCGTAGACCAGCGATTCTCCCGGTGGAATGGTGCGCATCGGCTCATCCGGCGAGACGGCGCCGGCATGGTAATCCACCGAGTGGCCCATGCTGCCGCGGTTGACCAGCGTGATCTCGAATCTGTCGCCGACCTTCCCGCGCAACGTCGGCCCCATCACCCTGCCGTTGAACGTCCAGGCCTGCTGCCGGACATCCGGTGCAACTTCCTGGGCCAGTTCCTCCACGTCCAGGGTCAGCCGATGGGTTGTGCCCTCTGCCGCCGGTTCCAGGTCGGCGGCCCGCGGAACGTAATCCGTGCCCGGAGGCGCCAGGAAATCGATGGACGGCACCGCACCGCCGTCGTTAGCGGTATGCCCCGTGTGGCCCGACGCGGGCGCCTCCTCCCCGGACGCTGGTCCGCCGATGACATTGACGTCGAAGACCATTCCCTGGCTGCGGTGCCCGACCACGGTGCACCAGCCGTCCACGTCCGCGCCGATAATGCCGGCGTCGATGGTCGCGGATTCGCCCGGATGCAGCCGGCCGGACTCCGGGCCCGTCACCAACCGCAGGTCATGCACCGTGGAGGGGTCGTCGTTGGTCAGCTCGATGACCAGCCGGTTTCCCGCCGGAACCTCCACCGAGGACGGGGTGAAGCGCATGTCCGCTGCGGAGACCCGGACCGTGGTGGTTTCGCCGGTCGGCGCCACAGTGGCGGCCTGCCGGGCGCCCCCGGAAAGTGCACCGGGTTCGAGCGCGATCCCGCTGAGCGTGCCCAGGAGCACCAGCACCAGCCCGGACGCGCCCCACGCCAGGTGGTTAGCCGGCTTGGGCGCCTGGCCGGTCTGCAGCGGCAGCGGCTTGCCGGCGTTGGCCATCATCGCCTTGCGCCCTGCCACGGAGATCCTGACGGAGCGGAACATCAGCGGCAGGAACGAGGCGAAGGCCAGCAGGATGAGCACGGAGACGATCACGCGGGCCCAGCCCGGGACCGGCAGCAGGCAGACCACCAGGCCACAATTTACGACGGCGAGGCGCAGCATTGCGGCGCGGCCCATCTCCGCGCCGGCCGCCTTGACGGTGGCAGGGCCGCCGCCCATGATCGTCGGCATCAGGTAGGCCATGACACCGAGCAGGACCTGCGCCACGAAACCTGCGGCGAACGGGACAGTCAGCGCTTCCAGCCGCGCCGGCTCGAGCGGCCCGTTCAGCAGCACCGCGGCCAGTGCGATCAGTGAACCAGCCAGCCACAACAGGCCCGCGCCGACGGACAGTGCAGGGAAATCGGTAGGCGGACTGGCTACGGCGCAGCGGACGAAGTGCACGCCGATGTAGCCGATGCCCAGCACGTACAGCACCACGCCGAAGGCAGCGGCCGGAGCGAGCCCGGCGAGGGCACCAAGCACGCAGACCGCCAGGCCTGCGGCCATGGCGACCAGGCTGCGCCAGCCGGCCACCTCCATCCCGACGGTCATCCGCGTGCGCAGGATGGTCGGCCACAGCGTAATGAGCGTCCCGACCATGGTCAGTCCGACGAAGCCCAGCAGGTTGGTGGCCTGGTGGGCGAGCAGGAAGCGGGCGTGCGCGGCGTCGTCGAGCCCGTAGGCCATCACCGCGCCGAAGGCCGCGCCCACCGGAAGCAGCAGCGCGGCGGCGATATAGAACCTGACCGTGGTGGAGAACCGGGCCGGCAAGGCCCGCCGCAACTGCAGCATCAGGTGCACGGCATGCCAGGCCACCGCCCCGCCCACCAGCACGGCGCCGGCCAGGGTCAGCGGCCAGATGCCAGGGAGGATGCCCGCGATCGTCACCACGATGCCGGCGTTCATGATCCGGAGCCGCAGCAGCTGCACACGCCGGGCGGAATCCGGCAGCCGGTTCTTCAGCAGGGCCTCGGTAAAGTGCTGGCTCCAGATGAGGATGGAGTTCGTGACCATGCCCAGCGTGAACATGTGGACCAGCAGCCAGCGCGATTCCGGGACGAACGGGTGCACGAAGGCCAGCACGATCAGCAGCACGAACCAGACAGTGACCGGCAGGCTGGCCTTGCGGTGCCAGGAGGCGCGGGCGGATTTGGCGGGACGGGTCGGTGCAGGCAGGGTCATGGGCGCTGGTTTCTTGAGCCGGAACGGAGCACTTCCATTCTAGTGAGCGGGGTCCGCCCTGCTGTCCCGGACCCTGGCCCGCAGCCCGGAGCGTCAGCTGCTGCTGGTCAGGTGGATCGCAGCCTCCGGTGTCGCCACCCGGAAAGAGAAGGACTCTTCGATGTAGAGATGGACGTTGTCGGCATCATGGTGGTCGTAGCCGAGCGAGAGGTCCTGGCCGGATTCGAACAGGAAATCGCCGCCGCGCAGGCTCATCACGATGGCACCGCGCACGCCCGGGGCCCAGACAATCGGGCCGTCCAGGATGCGGCGCAGGTGCTCGGCCAGCAGGTAGCCGCCGCGCTCGGCGGTTTCGATGACGGCGGTGTAGTGCCCGGGTCCGAGCGCCAGCCCGAACGGGCCGCTGATGCCTTCCTTCAGCAACACCGCGACGGCCTTGGCGATCCGCTTCGGATAGTCGTTGAAGTCCTCCACCCGCGGCACCGGATCCAGCGGCGTTGCCTCCGTGACGCCTTTGATGCCCGCATCCTGCCAGCCGTGGAACACCGCAACATTCTCCGCGCTGGCAATCCGCAGCGCCGCCTCGTTCAGGTCGGACAGGTCCACGTCCGCGGCGCCGCGGTCATGGTCCAGCAGTTCCCGGCGGGACACCGTGAAGTCCGCCCGCACCTCGACCAGCGGCAGGATCCGCCGGCGCAGCGCCGAAACGCCCTCGGCCAGCGCGCCCGCGACGTCGTCCGTCCGGCCCAGGTTGGTGGCCGAGTATTCCCAGCCGAACGGCCCCTTGAAATCGACCAGCTTCCGCGCGCCCAGCGCGACGGTGAGCCGCTGCCTGGCCTCCTCGTCGAGTAGCCGCCAGCCGCCGTCGGAAATCGGTGCGTACTCACGCAGCAGATGGTTCCTGGCCATGGCTATAGCTCCTTCAAACTTCCGATGCCGAGCGAGGGATCAGGCCGGGCCGGCGGGGTCGGCGCGCCAGGCGATTCCGGCGCGCCAGGCGAGTCCGGCGCGGAAGGCCCGTCCGGTGCGGACGCTGCCGTCTCCGCGGCTTCGCCGTTTTGCACGATGTCGCCGTCCCGGAACAGCACACCGCGGGCAGTCTCGCGCCACTTCGGCTTGCGGCGCAGCAGGAACTCCAGGTCCATGCTGAAGTGCTTGAATTCCTCGCCCATCGAGTCCTCGAGGATGGCGCGCGCGGCCGGGTCCGGCTCCAGCGAAATCCGCTGTTCATACCAGCCGATGGCCTCGGCTTCCTCGGTCAGGCTGGCGCACATCCGCGCGAAAGTCCGGGTCTCGGCCGAGAGCTCTCCGGCCGGCTCATGGTATTGGTCAAAACCCATCGGACACCCCTTGACGTTGGTCTTCGCAAACCGTGCACAGTGCCTACGAGCCAGCCTAGCGACGCATGCCGGGGTTGACTACCCTGAAGCGCTCAGCCCTCCCAGCCGAGGTTGCGGGCCATCCGCTGCAGCACATCCAGCGCCGCTTCGTACTCGTCGGCGGAGACTCCGGCGGTGATCTTCTCCCGGTTCCGGTCCGCCACTTCGCCCAGCGACGCCAGGCTGTTGCTGCCCAGCTCGGTCAGCCGGTAGCGGCCGCCGTCGTCGGACACCCATCCGCTCTCCAGCAGCTCCTCGAGGTGTTCGGCCGAGGACTCATCGGCCGTCTGGCTGAAGAACGGCTTCAGCGCCTCGTTGAGCTCACCCGCGGTCGCCGGCTGCTCGGCCAGGACGTTGAGGATCTGCCACTGCCGGCGCGTGACGCCGTGCTCTTCGACCATGGCGTCGAACTGTTCGTTGATCAGGCCGTCCACCAGCCTGAGCCAGAACCCGATGGGACGATGTGCTGCCATGAACCCACCTTACAAACCGGGTCAACCCCGCGGGCAGGGGGCAAGTACGACGGCGGAGGGCGGGTTGGGCTCGGGCCTTGCCGCTGCGCCGGGGTGCTAATAGCGTGAGGGGCAGATCCCGGTGCCGGCGCAGGCTGCAGCCGGGGCGCGCAGCCTGTATCGGTACCTGCCCTGTCCCACGCAAGGAGGAGAGCATGAGCCAGGAGCCGCATGGAACGCTGGATGAGGACAATCCGCGGGAGCCGGCCGTCGACGTTTCCACCGAAACCCAGGAGTATCCAGGCTTCACCAAGGAGATGGAGCCGCGGCCGGACCACGGCGAGGACAGCTACCGGGGCAATGACCGGCTCAAGGGCAAGAAGGCCCTGGTCACCGGCGGTGACTCCGGCATTGGCCGCGCCGTCGCGCTCGCGTTCGCACGGGAGGGCGCCGACGTCGCTATTTCCTACCTGAAGGAAGAGGAGGAAGACGGACAGGACTGCCTCGAACTGATCCTGGCCGAGGGCCGCAACGCGCTCGCGGTTCCCGGTGATGTGCGCGAAGAGGACTATGCGGCGAAGGCCGTGGGCGAAGTCGTCGGGGAGTTCGGCGGACTGGACATCCTGGTCAACAATGCCGGCTACCACCTCGAGCAGCCCGGCGGCATCGCGGACATCAGCCCGGACCAGCTGCGCCGGACGTTCGAGACCAACGTCTACGGCACCGTCTGGATGATCCAGGCGGCCCTGCCGCACCTGTCGCCGGGAGCCGTCATCATCAACACCACCTCGATCCAGGGCCACCATCCCTCCACCGGGCTGATGGACTACGCCGCGACCAAGGCCGCGCTGAACAACCTGACCTTCAGCCTGGCTGAGCTGCTCGGACCGAAGGGCATTCGGGTGAACGCGGTGGCCCCGGGCCCGATCTGGACGCCGCTGCAGCCGGCCACCACCTCGGAGGAGAAGCTGGAGAAGTTCGGCGACGCCACACCGCTGGGCCGCGCCGGGCAGCCGGCCGAGGTGGCGGGAGCCTTCGTCTACCTGGCGTCCAATGACGCGCGGTATGTCTCGGGCGAAATCATCGGGGTCACCGGGGGCATGCACCTGGCCTGAGCCGCCTCGTCCGTAGACACGCCCGGTCCATATACAAACGGCGGGCGGCGAAATAGCCTTAGTCCTAGCCCCACCCGTCGGTCTTCGAAGGGATCCAACCATGGCTTCAGTCAATTCGTTCGGTTCACAGGGCACGCTGGATGTTGCCGGAACCGGCTACCAGATCTTCCGGCTCAACGCCGTCGACGGGGCAGAGCAATTGCCCTACAGCCTCAAGGTGCTGCTGGAAAACCTGCTGCGCACCGAGGACGGCGAAAACATCACTGCCGAGCACATCAACGCGCTGGCCCGCTGGGACGCGGAGGCAGAACCTGCCACCGAAATCCAGTTCACCCCGGCCCGCGTGATCATGCAGGACTTCACCGGCGTTCCCTGCGTCGTGGACCTGGCCACCATGCGCGAGGCCGTGGCGGACCTCGGCGGCGA
Organism: Arthrobacter crystallopoietes BAB-32; assembly: GCF_000328305.2. GTDB lineage: Bacteria > Actinomycetota > Actinomycetes > Actinomycetales > Micrococcaceae > Crystallibacter > Crystallibacter crystallopoietes_A. Next base: position 25,481 of record NZ_ANPE02000123.1, read on the forward strand.
CCCGAAGCGGGTCAATCCGCTGGCCCCGGCCGAACTGGTGATCGACCATTCCGTGCAGATCGACGTCTTCGGCAACGCCCAGGCGCTCGAGCGGAATATCGAGATCGAGTACCAGCGCAACGGTGAACGCTATCAGTTCCTGCGCTGGGGCCAGACCGCGTTCGACGACTTCAAGGTGGTGCCGCCCGGCATGGGCATCGTGCACCAGGTCAACATCGAGTACCTCGCCCGCACCGTGATGACCCGCGAGGTTGACGGCGCGCTGCAGGCCTATCCGGACACGTGCGTCGGCACGGATTCGCACACCACCATGGTCAACGGGCTCGGCGTGCTGGGCTGGGGCGTCGGCGGCATCGAGGCCGAGGCCGCCATGCTGGGCCAGCCGGTTTCGATGCTGATTCCGCGGGTGGTCGGCTTCAAGCTCACGGGCCAGATCCCGGCCGGTGCCACCGCCACGGACGTGGTGCTGACGATTACCGAGATGCTGCGCGAGCACGGCGTCGTCGGCAAATTCGTGGAGTTCTACGGTGAAGGCGTGGCCGCCGTACCGCTGGCCAACCGCGCGACCATCGGCAACATGAGCCCGGAATTCGGCTCCACCGCCGCCATTTTCCCGATCGACGACGTCACGCTGGAGTACCTGCGGCTGACCGGCCGTCCCGAGGAGAACGTCGCGCTGGTCGAGGCCTACACCAAGGAACAGGGCCTCTGGCACGACCCGTCGAAGGAGGTCAAGTACTCCGAGTACCTCGAGCTGGACTTGTCCACCGTGGTGCCCTCCATCGCCGGACCGAAGCGCCCGCAGGACCGGGTGGAACTCGCGAATGCGAAGATGCAGTTCCACCGCGACCTCGAAAACTACGTGCACAAGCAGGTCGAAGCCGAGGGCCCGAGCGTGGACGAGGCCGTCGAGGAGTCGTTCCCGGCCTCGGACCCGCCCACCTACACGGATGCCGGCAGCAAGATCAAGAACCCCGCGCATCTGACCGTCAAGCGGACGGACCCGGATTCGGGCCGGGCCAAGCACCCGGTCGAAGTGACCATGCCGGACGGCCGGAACTTCATGCTGGACCACGGGGCCGTGACCATTGCGTCGATCACCTCGTGCACCAACACGTCCAACCCCTCGGTCATGCTCGCCGCCGCGGTGCTGGCGCGCAACGCCGTCGAAAAGGGCCTTGCCTCGAAGCCGTGGGTCAAGACCTCGGTGGCGCCCGGCTCGAAGGTCGTCACCGACTACTACGAGAGGTCCGGCCTGATCCCATACCTGGAGAAGCTCGGCTTCTTCATCGTCGGCTACGGCTGCACCACCTGCATCGGCAACTCCGGCCCGCTGGAGGAGGAGATCTCGCAGACCATCAGCGACAACGACCTGGCCGTCTCCGCGGTGCTGTCCGGCAACCGCAACTTCGAGGGGCGGATCAACCCGGACGTGAAGATGAACTACCTGGCGTCCCCGCCGCTGGTCGTCGCCTACGCGCTCGCCGGTTCCATGGATTTCGACTTCGAGGACGACCCGCTGGGCCAGGACCCTGACGGCAACGACGTGTTCCTGAAGGACATCTGGCCGGATCCGCTGGAAGTCCAGCGGATCATCGACTCGTCCATCGACAAGGACATGTTCACCTCCAGCTATGAAACCATTTTCGACGGCGATGAACGCTGGCAGTCCTTGCCCACCCCGTCCGGGGACACCTTTGCCTGGGACCCGCAGTCGACCTATGTGCGCAAGCCGCCGTATTTCGAGGGCATGCAGGCCCGGCCGGAAGCTGTCCAGGACGTCCAGGGTGCCCGGGTGCTGCTGAAGCTGGGGGACTCGGTCACCACGGACCACATCAGCCCGGCAGGTTCCTTCAAGTCCGATACGCCGGCCGGCAAGTACTTGCTGGAGCACGGAGTGGAGCGGAAGGACTTCAACTCCTACGGCTCCCGCCGCGGCAACCACGAGGTGATGATCCGCGGCACCTTCGCCAATATCCGCATCAGGAACCAGCTGCTGGACGGCGTCGAGGGCGGCTTCACCCGCGACTTCAGCCAGGACGGCGGGCCCCAGGCCGCGGTCTACGACGCGTCGATGAACTACCAGTCCGCGGGCATTCCGCTGGTGGTGCTGGCTGGCAAGGAGTACGGCTCCGGTTCGTCCCGCGACTGGGCCGCCAAGGGCACCGCGCTGCTGGGCATCAAGGCCGTCATCGCCGAAAGCTTCGAGCGCATCCACCGCTCGAACCTGATCGGCATGGGTGTGCTCCCACTGCAGTTCCCGGCCGGTGAAAGCGCATCCTCGCTCGGCCTCGACGGCACCGAGACCTTCGCCATCGAGGGGGTCACGGCGCTGAACGAGGGCACCACGCCGAGGACCGTCCGGGTCACCGCGACGGCCGCGGACGGCGGACAGAAACAGTTCGACGCGGACGTGCGGATCGACACACCAGGCGAGGCCGACTACTACCGCCACGGTGGCATTCTGCAGTACGTTTTGCGCCAACTGGCGGCCTAGCAACCGGATCGCAGCGGCACCGTGTTCCGCGGTGTTGCTGCAGTCAGGATTCGCCGGCGCGCCGTGCATTGCCGTGGAAGCAGAAATTCCGTAATCTGTTCCGGGCCACAACGGTGGCTGCAAGGCCCTCACGGGAGAAAACCATGGAATATTCAACGCAAGGACGCGTGCGTCCCGACTTCACAGGAGTCGGAGACGGCGATGCAGCTTTCTGACTACGAACGCGAACAGCTGCAGCTGCTTGAGCAGCAATTGAGGATCGAAGCCCCCGAGCTCGTCCAAGTCTTGGCCGCCCCAGCGGCGCTCCCACACCGAAGCCGGTTGCTCGGCGGCTGGCTGCTGGCCTTTTGCGGTGCCATCGCCATCGTGCTCGGTGCCTACGCATCGCTGGTGCCGCTGGCCTCAATCGGCCTGTTGGGGATCGCGGCGGGAATGTTCATCGCGACCAGCCCGGAAATGGCACCGGCCGGATCCGGGCCTGCAGGGTAGGCCGGTTCGGGCCAACCGAAGCCGCGACCGGGGGCCGGAATGCTAGTGCAGGCCGGCCACCAGCCACGCACCGATCCGGTCGTGCCACGCCATCTCCACGACGGCCTGTACACCCATGCCCGTGCCCGAGCGGACGGACACGTCCACCGTGCCGCGGGCCCGATCGGTGCCGAGGATGCCGTAGTCCGGCTCCGGGATGGAGCGGACGATCCCGGCGGCGGCAGTGAAACCACCCCAGTCCGGCAGCGACTCCGGGACCACCAGGCTCTCCAAGGTCTTTCGGTAGTGGCGGTTGTCGTGGAGGGCTTCGCAGAACAGGACGGCCACTTCCACGGCGTCTTCGACCGGGCCGGTACTCGCCGCGCCTGCATCTGCGGCCGCGTCGGAGGCGCTGCGGCGGTGCAGCCAGTGCACGTCCGGAGGCAGGTTGGAATCCATGCCAACACCTTAGCGATCCGTACCGACAGTCAGGGCTGCCGCCGCGCCCTTTCCAAGGGCACGCCGGCTTCCTCGGCCTCGGCGAAATTCGCGTCGATGTGGACCACGTCCCGGCCGGCCCGTTGGAGCAGGCTCGCGGCAATTCCGGCCCGGTAACCCGATCCGCAGTGGACCCAAAGGCGCCCGGCGGGAACGTCGTCCATTCGGGCCAGCAGGTCGTGCACCGGAATATTCGCCGCGCCCCGAACATGGGACTTCCGGTACTCGTCAGTCCGCCGGACATCCAGGACCGGCTCATCTGCCGTGCGGTCCCGGGCCAGTTCCAGCCAGCCGACCCGCGGGTAGGAAACCAGGGACGTCCCCGGGGCGAGCTGCGCCGGGTCTGCGCCGACGGCGGCGTCCGGACCGTCGATGCCGATCCTGGCCAGGTCCCGGATGGCATGTTCCACCTCCGAGCGTCCGCCGACCAGGGTCAATTGCTTGTCCCAGGGCAGGACCCAGCCCAGGTAGGTCGTGAAACTGGAACCGCTGCCGTATTCGAAGCTCACCGACCCCTTCAGGTGGCTGCTGGCAAAGGCCACCCGGTGCCGCAGGTCCACCACCCATTCTCCGTCCGCCAGGCGCCGGTCCAGTTCGGCCGGTTCCAAGGACTCCGGCAGCGCGAGGTCGGCGGGCCCGGGACCCTGCCGGTTCGCCGGAGCCATGTGGGCGTAGTAGGAGGGGTAGGCGGAGAGGTTGCCGATCAGCTCCCGGACGAAATGGTCTTCGTCCGGATCGGTCAAGGCATGATTGGACGCCAGCTGCTCCGCCATCGTGGAGGAACGCAAGCGGCTAGCCGGCCTGGAGGAACAGAAGGAGCCAAAGCCATGCGTGGGGAAGAGGCCCGCGTCTGCCCTGGCCCGGGCCATCAGCCGCCGCGCCGAAGCGTACTGGTCATGGGCCAGGCCAACCGTGTCCTCGTCGCTGACCAGGTCCGTCCGGCCCACCGACCCGTAGAGCAGGCTGCCGCCGGAGAATACCGCCTGGTCCGCTCCCTGGGTCACGATGTAGGACAGGTGCGTGTGCGTGTGCCCCGGCGTCGCCACCGCCAGCAGAGTCATCCTCCCGATCCGCACCGTCTCACCGTCGCTGATCGGCTCGCGCGCGAACTGCACCGGATCGGCCGCGTTCACCAAATACAGCGCGCCATGCTCCTGCGCCAGCAGGAAGCCGCCGGTGAGGTAGTCGTTGTGCATATGAGTCTCCGCCACGTGCGTTATCCGCACGCCGGCATCGGCCACAGCCTTCTCAATCCGGTCCGTGTCCCGCTGCGGGTCGATCACCAGCGCCACCTCGCCGTCGTGCACCAGGTAGCTGCGGTCGCCCAGTTGCGGAGTTTCAATAATGGTGACTTCCATGGCCGTCCTCCTGCTCCGATCATGGGACGCCGGGCGCCATCCCGCAAGGGGCGGGCAGGCCGCCGGAACAGGCCCGCGCGCTGTCCGCAGGCACAGCAAACCCGCCGGCGGGCTCCAAACCGGCGGGTAAGCTGCCGGCAGCTCCTACTTCACGGCCATCCGCTGCGCCGGTGCGGCGGGGCGCCGTACCGACGAGCCCTGGCGGCGCGGGAGCAAGTGGTGGTATTCCGGATGTTCCACCAGGGTCTTGCGCACCGTCCGATCAAACGGACGCACAGCAAGATGCCGGCGGTGGGCGCTTTCCAAAGCGTTCATCACCAGCAGTGTTTCCAGATCCCGGTTCCGGAACCCGCGGTCGATCGTCGTCCGGAGGAACCAGATTTCGTTTCCTTCAAGCCGGTATCGCAGCGATCCGGCAACTACCCCATCCCAATAGATTGTGAATTGAGCGCTCAGATGGTCGTCATGGACGGCAGGCATTGGAATCCCCCCTCTGGCAAGCCCGGCACGAGGAGATACGCACCGGTACCCACTTAGACGTAAGAGTGCGCCTTCAGGTTCAATGGGTCAAGCAAAATTTTCAGGAGGCCCATGGACACCAACACGGACGGCGCCACGCAGCGGCCGCAGCACCTGCAACCCGGAGCCGTCCTGCTGGTCATGGCCGGGGGAGCGCTCGGCGCCCTGGCCCGCCATAGCATCGGATTGCTGCTTCCGCCGGCAGCCGGCTGGCCCCTGGCGACCCTCGCCGCCAACCTCTCCGGCGCCTTTGTGCTGGGCCTGCTGCTGGAGTTCCTGGCGCTCGGAGCCAGGAACGACGCCGGCACCCGGGCTGTGCGGTTAGCGGCCGGAACAGGGTTCCTGGGTGCCTTTACGACCTACAGCGCCCTGGCCCTCGAAGCGAACCTCCTGCTGGCAGAGGGCCAAACAGGAACGGCCATCGCGTACCTGCTGGCGACGTTGGCGGGCGGCTTCCTGGCCAGCCTCGCCGGGGTCGGCGTCGCGTCGCGCTGGCTGCGCAGGGAACCATGACGGTGCTCCTGCTGGCCCTCGCCGGCGGTGCCGGTGCCGGTACGCGCTTTGTCCTTGACGGAGCAGTCCGGACCTGGCAGGCCAAAACCGGACGGACCACCTTCCCGCTGGGCATCCTGCTGGTCAACACCACAGGTTCCTTTTTGCTGGGACTGCTCACCGGCGTCGTACTTTCACAACACCTGGCCCCGGAACTGCAGCTGGTGCTGGGCACCGGTTTTCTCGGCGCCTACACCACCTTCAGCACCGCCAGCATCGACACCGTGCGCCTGGTGCGCGAGGGCAACTGGGGCCAAGGGCTGTTCAACGCGGCGGGAACCGTCGTGCTGACCGTTGCCGCCGCGGCCGCCGGCCTCGCCCTCGGTTCGGGATAGTCAGCGCAGCACGATCTCCGTGGCAGTGGCGGGCGACTTGCCGGAGACCACGAAGCCGGAGACGTTGGCTTCCGGGTGCTTGATGATGTCGGTGATGGACCCCAGGTGCCGGGACAGGTCCACCTTGTCCTCGGGTGCGGCGAGCAGCAGCTGGAAGCCAAACTCCTGCAGCGCGTTGATGCCGGCGCCGGCGTATTCGGAGTTGGCCTGGATGAACGCCTCGTCGATCATCACCGTGCCGTAGCTGCTGTAGCCCTGGCTGGCGATGCCCAGCTGGTAGGCCAGTGCGGCGCCCATAATGAACGAGGTGAAGCGCTGGCCTTCGCCGCCGGAGAGGGTGCCCGGTTCGAGTCCGGTCTCGACCTCGCCGTTGGGCCGGTGCTCGTTGCAGCTGATGGTCACGTGCTGGCGGACGTCCAGGACGGTGTCGCGCCAGTGCTGCCGGGCCGGATCGTTCAGTGCCTCGACGATCCGCTCCAGCGCCTTGTAGCTCGCGGCCATTTGCTCCGGCGTCCGCTTCACGTAGGCGTTGCCCAGCGCCTCCTTCAGCTCCGTCCGGAAGGTGCGGGCCTCGTCCGGAATGGTGGTCCTGACCTCGAGCTTGAGCCGGCTGCCGTGGTCGAAGGGGACGTCCGCGAGGATCTGGTTCAGCGGCAGGATCCGTTCCTCGATCGCCCGGCGCTCCTCCTCGAGCAGTTGCAGGAGGTCCGAGAAGCGTTCGTACGAGCGGTTGTTGAAGTACTCGCGGAACTCGTCCTCCCGCTGCGGCAGGCCCTCGTCGATGATGCTTTCGTAGAGCGCCTCGTAGTGCGGGGCGCTTTCGACGCCGGTGCCAAAGGAAGCGCTCAAGTGCTCGCCGAAGTCGCGGGCAAAGGACTTGAACGTGTCCGTCAGTGCCGTTTCGGTGCGGTGCAGTTCCTCGCGCAGCGTGGCGGCTTCCTCGTGCAACCGCAGCTGCGCGGCGTGGAAGCGGGCTTCGAGCTCGTCCAGCCCCGCCGGCTGCGTGGAGTCTCCGCCCTGGCCGCCCATGGCGGACGCCGCCGAGCCCGCGCCTGTCCCGCCGGAATCTTCCGCGCCGGCCGGGCCAATGTAGGCCGCCAGGGCCTCCGCCGTCCAGTCGGCCGGGGGATTGGCGGCGGCTTTCGCGGCGGTCCTGTCCCGGGCGGCGCGGGACTTCTCCAGCCGGCGCTCCACGGCCTGCAGCTCGTTGCGCTGCACGGCCAGCCGGCCCACGGTGGATTCCAGCTCCGCCTTGGCCGCCTTGAGCTCTGCGTGGATCTCGGCCAAAGTGGCGCTGCTGTCCACGGTTTCGCGCAGGCGGTCTTGCAGGGCCTGCAGCGCTTCGCGCAGCGGGCCAGTGTCGACGGCGGCGAATTCCCGGCTGTCCGCGGCCACGCGCTGCAGGGCTTCAAGCCGGCCGGCGAGGGCATCCTTGGCCTTGCTGCGTTCATCGGCCAGCTCCGCCGCGTCCGCCTGTTCCTGCCGGATGGCCTCGGCCTGGTCCTGCAGCTGGGCGATCTTTTCGATGTTGCTGAAGCCGAGCAGGTAGTCGCCCGGATTGACCGTGCGGGTGTCGCGCTCGAAGGTGCTGCGGCCGAGCTTGATGGTTCCGGCGAGGCTGATGGCTTTGTCCTCGGCGTGGAGGCCCTCGTCCGACTCCACGCAGGTGAAGGCGTAGTCCGCGGTGATTTTGCGCTCAAGCCAGGCACCGGCGTCGGAATTCTTGAACTCCAGCTTGGTCACCAGGTCGGCCGGCGCGGCCGTGGCGGGCTTCGGTTCGGCGGCGATGTTGATCCAGCGCAGCTTGCCGTGCGCCTGCAGGGAATCAATGGCTCGGGTGACGGCGCGGATGTGCTCGCCGCGGACCAGAAGCGTGGTGGCCAGGGAGCGCAGCGCTTTCTCGGCCGCGGGCCGCCAAGGCAGGTGGTCGGGGCTGATATCCACGAGCTCGCCGGCAAAGGGCATGTCCTCGGCGGCGATCCCGGTTTCGGCGCTGATCTGCCGGCGGGCAGTGGCGCTGGCACCGTCGATATTGCTGCCGCGGCGCTGGTAGGAGGCGATTTCGGCCCGCAGCTTCTTCTCGCGGTCCTTGGCGTTGATGCTTGCGGCGACCGCTTCATACTCCAGCGTCCGGGCGGCCTTGGCCTCCTCGGCCAGGGAGCCGACGGTCTGCGCAGCCTCCTGGCGCGCCGCCGCCAAACCTGCCTCGGACCACTCAAGCTGCAGGCCGGCGTCGTCAATTTCCTGCCGGACCTGCGTCTCGATCCGCTCGCGCTGCTCCAGTTCCACGCGGGCGGCGCGGATGTCCCGCTCCAGCGCCTCGATCGCGCGGCCGCCGTGGCTGGCGTGCCGGTCCTCGAGCGACTGCACCCGGTCCTGGAGCTGGTCCTTCGCGGCCGCTTCCGCCTCGACGTTGGCCGCTGTTTCTGCCTGCAGCCGTTCCAGCTGCCCGGTTTCGGCCGCCAGCAGCGAGGCCGCCTGCTGCTGCCTCAGCAACGGCAGCTGGACCGAAGCCAGCTCGGTGTTGCGCTGCAGTTGCGCGCCAAGTTCCCGGTAGCGGCGGTGCTGGCCGGGGACCTTGGCCAGGGCGTCGCGCTGGCCGCGGGCGTCCTCGAGCTGACGGTAGATTCCGCGCAGGTGGCTGAAGTCCTCCGCGGCCCCGGCCGCCGCGGCGAGCGTGGTCGGGATGTCGAGCACTTCGTAGCGGAAGAACTTATTCACACCCTTGTCCAGGCCCTTGCCGTTCTGCAGGGTGCGCAGCAGACTGAAGGCCTTGTCATTGTCGATCCCGAGCCTTCGGCGGAAGCGTTCCGCGAAGGACTTGTGGACGTCGAACGCCTCACAGCCCGGCAGGGCGGCATGGAGGGAGGTGGGAGAGAAGCGGCGTCCGCCGTGGTTTTCCAGCGCGGCTGTGTCCAGCGGCCGGTTGTGGATGACGTAGTGCTTGCCGACCTGGCCTTCCAAGCCGTTGACGGGCAGGTCGAACAGCGCTGCGATGCAGACCTGGCGGCCCAGGCCGTCGTCGTAGACCAGGGCGATGGCGGACCACGTTGCGCCCGGGCGCTGGTAGCTGATCCCGGCGGCCGTCTTGGTCTTGCGCCCGCGCATGTAGCTGTACGTGGTGCGCCGGTCCTGCCGGTTGCTCGCCTCGTTGGCGGACTCGTTCAGCCGCGGGGCCGCATAGAAGATGTGCTGGATTCCGTCGAACAGCGTGGACTTGCCCACGCCGGGATGGCCGGTCAGCAGCGTGCCGGCGCGGTCGACGTACATGGCGTGCCGGCCATGGAACGTGCCCCAATTGATCACCTGGATGCTGCTCAGCCGGTACTGGCCGGGATTGATTTCCTCGCCCAGCGGCAGGGTCTGCGCAATGCTCACCGTTCGTCGTCCTCCTCAGGGGCGGGCCCGGCACCGGGGGCGGCTTCGGCGTCCTCAATCTCCAGGGTGTCGGGGTCGTCGTCCTGTCCTGCCGGCTCCTCGATGTCAACGAGCAGGGCGCCGCTGCTCCGCGACAGCGCCTCCAGGTACGGCGGGATCTCGTCGATGTGGTCGAAGGGCAGGGCCATGGCCAGCGCGTTGCTGACCCGGTACACGCCCTCGAGTTCCGTGGGCAGCAGCAGCTTCAGTGCCAGCAGCCGATGGATCGAGGCGTCAGTGAGCTCCTCGAGCCGCTTGTCGTCGGCGGAGCCGGGCTGCCGGTGTTCCTCCAGGATCTCGCGTGCCCCGGCGCGGGAGATCGTCGCATCGGTGCCCGAGCCGCGTGCCGGTCCAGCAGCAGCCGCAGCCGCAGCGCCAGCAGGGTCTCCTCGCGCCGCAGCGGCTTGCGCGGCTGGATGGCAGTGGTGTGCGGGGCTTCCACCTCGGCCGGAGTCAGCATAGCGATCTTGCGGTCCGGGTCGATGCTCAGCACCAGGAAGATCTCGCAGAGGTAGTCGGCGATGGCGCTGCGGTTGTCCAGGATGGTGCTCCACAGCCGGGGCTCCGCGGCGCCGTCGACATACGGTCCCCGCAGCAGCCGCACAATCGCCTGCCGCAGCGGCAGCGCGAAGGTGCCCGTGTCGCCGTCGAAAAGCCGCCGCTCCTCGCGGTAGCCGTGGTCGACGTCGGAACTGAAGTCAGTTGCGGTCATTGAGCGGATTCCTTCATGAATGTAATGAGCGGCAAATAGGCGGCGCGTTCGGCGCCGCCGAGCTCGGTGAACGCGACCTTCTCGTAGAGGTCGCCGGAAATCTCCTGCCCGGTGTTGCGCGCCGTGAGCACCAGGCCGCGGACGGTGTTGATATGCCGCTGGTCCGCCGGCACCCGGTCCAGCACCGCGCCGAGGGTGGCCCGCCCGTC
>NZ_ANPE02000122.1 GCF_000328305.2 Arthrobacter crystallopoietes BAB-32
CCTGGTGCCTCGCCCGGTGCGACGGGCGGGGAAAGCCCGGCGGCGGGCGGAGAGCGGAACGCAAGTGCCGCCGTCGAAACCGCCCTGGCGGCAGTCGACGGCAGCATGGCATTCGAGCTCAGCTTCAACCGCTCCCGCGGGGAGTGGGAGGTGGAGTTGGTCAGCGCGGACACCGAGCATGAGGTGCGGGTCTCGGCCGACGGCAGCGAGGTGCTGGAGGAGCACACCAGCGGCGCGGTCGATGCGGAGGACCGCACGGAGCTGCAAGGCGCGCGGGTGCCGCTGGCCGAGGCCATCACGACGGCGCAGGAGGAAGCCGACGGCGAGGTCCAGGAGGCGTCGCTCGAGGACGAGAACGGTAAGGCGGTCTGGGAGATCGAGATCCGGCCCGAGGGCGGCCAGGAGACCGAGGTCCTGATCGATGCCGCCACCGGTGAGCCGGTCCGGTAGCGCGGCTGACTTGGGGGAGTCGGGCGGGACTCCCCGGCGCCGGTGGTACCGCCGGCTGGAAAGCACTGCCGTCTTGTGGCTGCAGTGCGCCTTCTATCTGCTACAGCTGGAGCGGGTGTCCTACCGGCTGGCCACGGTGCCGTGCGTCGCCCGCTACTGGCTTTGTTCCAGCCGATCGAGAACGGCCCCGAGTTCGGCGTGCAGTTGCCGCAGGATTTTTACATCGGCGTTTAGTGCTGGTGCAGGAAGGTCGTCTCCCAGGCTAATTTGTAGTGCTAGCTCTTTGGTTCCGCCGGGTTCGTAGTCTGCCACCACCCTGATGGTCTCGATTTCGGGATTCAGATCGGCCAGGAACCCGCCCTTGGACACGTCGGGATTGTCTGTCTCTCGGTCATAGATGTACCGGGTCATGCCGCAGCAGGGGTAGTCAGTATGTTCTTCTTCGCACCACGGCTCGCACGTCGGCAGCTTAGGCATGTTGTCCTCCAGAATCACGTCGGTCTTGTTTCGACTCTAGGCCAAGTGGTCCAGCGAGGCGCAGCGAGGCCGGCGTCGTCGAGCGCTGTGGTAAACACTGCAGCCAGACGATCGTGGCCGTCCTGGTTGAGGTGCAGGCCGTCCTTGTGCAGATGCTCCGCCAGATCGTTGTCCGCCACCCAGTCCGTGGCATCGATGAAGGCCGCGTCCTGCCCGTCGGCGACGCCCGCAAGGACCTCGGTCACCTCAACGCGGCGGGAACCCGGGTCGCCGCCCTGGTTCAACGGGCCGACGATCGCAAAGCGCGCGTGAGGATACTTCGACTTGAGAATCCGTACAACGTCCGACGCGGCCGCTTCAATACCGCGGTCAGGATACGATGCGTCGTTTCCACCGCCCTGAACGACGACGAGGCCAACGTTCTGCGCAGGCGGCAGGCTATACGCATCGTGCTGCAGGGACTGCAGGTAGGACAGGCGTTCGCCGTCGCCGTTTCGGGGGCGGCCCTTCAGGTAGCCTGTCCCGCCGTGGCCCTGAACCTCGGGATCGTAGCCGGCCCGGAGGAGCCCCTGGGCGACCCACGCCGTGGCTGTGGTGACGCCTTGGCCGCCGTGCGCCTGCGAGTCGCCGATGACGAGGGCGATCGGGACAGGCTCGGCAGAAGGCGCCGCGGTGACGGACGGAGCCGGCGCGGCCTGGGGGACCACCGCCCAGACGAGGGCTACCAGGGCGAGCATCGCCAGCACGGCGGCCAGGATGACTAGCACACTACGGCTGGCGCCCCGATACTGCGAGACAAACGGCATGGCAGATCCCCCCACAAATTGGCCACAGCAACCGGGCGAATCGTATCTCATGGGCGGGTGCTGCGGCCGTAGTGCGCGGTCCTTGAGGGACGGCGTGAAGGCTGACGGGAGGCTGGGGATAGGCGGCCCTGTTTCCTGAGGTTGATGCCGGAAAGTTGTTTGTGCAAGCACGCAAACACCCTCCACCAGAAGGAATCCACCCCATGAACAAGCTCACCAAAGGCGCCCTGGCAGCAACTGCGGCAGGCGCCCTCCTCCTCGGCGGCGTCGGCACCTTCGCCCTGTGGGAAGACAACCAGAGCATCGCCGCCGAAAGCATCTCGACGGGCCAGCTGGACATGTCGGTGGGCTCGGGAACCTGGGTTGACGTCTCCACAGGATCCACGATTCTCTCCATCGACGGCTTCAACGTCGTTCCGGGCGACACCCTGACCCACACCGTTCCCGTGAGCATCACCGCCGAGGGCGACAACCTGGCTGGCGAGCTGGCCGTGACCCAGGCGAGCATCGAGAACGCGCTTGGCGCAGACTGGGCTCCGTACGTGACTGTCACCACCGAGACGGTCCTGCCCGCCGGCAGCGCGATCACCCCGGATCCGATCAACCCGGACCTGCTCGCCTTCGCCTCCGAGGGAACCCACACACTCGACGTGGTGATCACCGTGACCTTCAGCTCCGACGCCCCGGACCAGGTCGGCCAGAACACTTCGCTCAACCTCTCGGCCCTGGCCCTGTCGCTGACCCAGGCCTAAGCCGGGCAGCAGCACGCCTACTGGTTGACGCGTACCTGATGAGGAACCGGGTCTGGCTGGCTCTTGCCGGAGCGCCCGCGGCCGCCGCCTTCCTCGCGGCCGGCGGCACCGGAGCGCTCTGGCAGGAGGCGGCCATGGTCGAAGCCGGACACATCAGCAGCGGCAAGCTGGAGCTCCTGGTGGACGGGCAGCAGGAGGCTTACGTCTTCGACGCGCTCAGCTCGGCCCACCTGGTGCCCGGGGCCACGACGCGGGCGCCGCTGACAATCAGCAACGGGGGCGACGCCGACCTGGCCTACAGCCTGACCGGCGCCGCCACCGCGGGCACGGCTGACGCCGACCTGGCGCTGGCCGCAGCCCTGCAGCTGGACGTCACGGACGGCGACTGCACCGGCGGCATCGGCACCGAACCGGTCCTCTACAGCGGACCGCTGGCAGCCGCCGCGTTCAGCGGAGCGGCGCTGGCGCCGTCCGAAACCCACACCATCTGCATCTCGGTCACCCTGGCCGCCGACGCTCCTGCGGCAGCGGCCGGGGGAACCACCTCGGCAACCTTTACCTTCAAGGCGGAGCAGCAACCATGAGTACAGGAAAACACCGCCGCCGCAGCGAGCGCTCCGGCGCACTGTGGTGGCTGGGCCAGATCTCGTCCTGGACCCTGTTCCTGGCCGCGGTCGGGATCCTGTTGGCCCTGGTGGTTGTCCCGCGCGCCACCGGATCCACCCCTTACACGGTGCTGACTGGATCGATGGCGCCGGGCATGCCGCCGGGCACGCTCGTGGTCAGCAAGCCGGTGGAGCCGGCCGATCTGCAGGCCGGGGACGTCATCACGTATCAGCTGCACTCCGGCGAACCCGAGGTGGTCACGCACCGGATCCTCTCCACCGCCAACAGCCTCGACGGCCAGACCGCGTTCATCACCCAGGGCGATGCGAACGCTGCTCCTGACCGCGAACCGGTGCAGCCGGGCCAGATCCGCGGAGCGGTCTGGTACAGCGTCCCCTGGGCCGGCTACGTCAACACCTGGCTGACCGGCGAGCAGCGCATCTGGATCACAGGGGGAGCCGTCGTGCTCCTGGCAGGCTACACGCTCTGCATGTTCCTCGGCGCCACGCTGGACGCTGTCCGCAACCGGCGCCGGCGGCAGGCGACGACGGGAGAGGAGTCCTACCATGGCGCGGCATAAAGGCCACCACGCGGACGCCGGAACCGCGGGAATCCGCCTCCGGGCGCTGCTCTCGCTGGGCACCGTCCTCGGGCTGGGCGCCGTCGGCACCCTGGCCGCCTGGACGGACAGCTCCGACGCGACCGCCACCTTCTCGGCGGGAACATTGGAGCTGTCCGTAGCGGCCGACGGCGCCGCGGGCAGCAGCGTGGCGGCCACCTCACTCTCAATGGAGAACATGTACCCGGGCAACAGCCGGGCCGCGATGCTGACGGTCTCCAACGACGGCTCCATCCCGCTCGGCTACACGCTGGCCGGTTCCGCCGCCCAGCCGTCGGGACTCGAAGCCGGACTGACTGTCACAGTCCATGGCGGCGGCACCGCCGCCAACACCGCCACCGAAGGGACCTGCTCCGGCTCTTTGATCGGCTCCGGACCCCTGACCGGGGCGCTGCTGTCCGACGCCAGGGCGCTCGCTCCGGCGGCTGCCGAGGAGCTGTGCCTGCGGGTGGAGCTCCCGGCCGCGGCCGGCAACGAACTGCAGGGGACAGCGACCAATGCCGTCTTCACCTTCACCGGAACCCAGAGGAGCTGACATGCGGGTCCTGAACCGCGGCCAGAACGCCGCACTCACCGGCGGCGCCATCCTCGGCACCCTCTGCCTGCTGCTGGCCCTGGCCGGTATGCTGGCCGGCGCCAAACCCTTGATCTTCACCTCCGGCTCCATGACGCCCACCATCCCTGCCGGCGGGCTGGCTCTCAGCCTGCCGGCGGGGGCGGGCGACCTCGTAGCCGGCGACGTGGTGAGCGTCGAGAACGCGCAGGGGGTGCGCATCACCCACCGCGTCCAAGCCGTGGAGCACCGTGGCGCAACCGCCGTCCTGACCCTTAAGGGGGACGCTAACGACGCCGTTGACGCCGAGCGCTACGTGGTCACCACTGGGGACCGCGTAGTCTGGTCCGCTCCGCTGCTCGGCTACGCCGTCGCTGCGCTGGGCAGCCCCTACGCCATATTCGCCGGCGGCCTCCTCAGCGCCTACCTTCTCTACCTGGCCTTCGGGTCAGCCAACAGTCCCGGCGGCAGCCGCCCCAGCGGCAGCCGCTCCGTTGGCCGGCGGAGCCGCGGCCGGCAGGAGACGGCAACGGCAGAGCCGCAGCTGTACCCGTCGGAAACGGTCTTGCACACCCTGCCTGAGCCGGAGGCGACCAGGGAGCGGAAGTCCGGCAGCCGCCGTCGTACCCTTATTTCCCGGGCTGCGATCATGGCGTCAGCGGTCGTCGCCATGGCCGGAGCCGGCGCTCTGGCCGTCCCCGCTCCTGCACAGGCCGCCTTCAGTTCTGCTGCCGGGGCCACCGCCTCCTTCGGCGCAGCTACCCTGCCCGTGCCCGCACTGAGCTGCCGGAACGACGGCGGGTCCGTGGTGCTGGAGTGGGCCCATGACAGCCTCGCCGTCGACCCGACCTACACTGTGGAGCAATCGGGCGCGGTGGAGCCGTGGGCGGAAGGCCTTAGCGCATCCAGCCTGGCGGTTGATGCCGCGGACCCGCGGTTCACGTCGGCAGAGCCGGCGGTAATCACCTTCTCCGTCCGCTCCGTGCACGGTTTGTGGGAGTCCACCGCTGCGGCACTCGACCTCTCCTACACGCCGGCCGGAGATGCGCCTGCCACGATTCAGTGCGCGGGCTGACCCGCTTCAGGCCCCCAGAGACTACAATTTAGCCACCAGCGCCCGGCCGCCGGCCTTCCGGCGCGGGCGCGGCCACCGCCTCAAAGGGGGACCGCGATGGACTACAGTGCAGGCATCTGGATGGCCGGAACCGTCTTCCTGCTCGGCTTCGCGTTCCTGGCCGGGATCATCGTCCTTGTTGTCATCGCACTCGTGCAGATCGCGCGGTCCCCGGCCTTGGACAATAACAGCCGCCCGCTGTGGGTGCTTGTCGTGCTCGCGGCGCCGCTGATTGGGGCGATTGTCTGGTTCGCCAGCGGTCCGAAACCTCCGCTGCGCAGCTGATTTCGCCTAGTCAGTGGCGTAAACGCATTTCCAACGCAAGATTCCGGCAGGAATCTCTCAAAGCGCCACGATATCGATCGTCCCGTTCACTTTCTCGTACTAGGGTGCTTATTGCCGCAGGGGTCCGCGCTATCTGCTGAAACCTTTTACCAACCGGGCGGCATCACTCGTTCACTTCTGCTCATAGGGGGGCACTGAGAATGAACCATGAAGAACGGAATCAGTTAGCCGTCGACAACCTGCCGCTGGTGGGCTATCTCGTCTCCGAGATCTGCGCCAAAGCGCCACATCTTTCCCGGGAGGACCTGGCAGCAGCCGGAGCGCTGGCGCTCGTGACGTGCGCGCGCTCCTTCGATCCGGAGCAGGGCGTGAAGTTCGGAACCTATGCCCGGCGCCGGATCCTCGGCGCGTTCGCTGACGAGATGCGTTCCGGCGACTGGGCGGGTCGGGACACCAGGCGGAAGATCAAGGCCGTGCAGGCCGTTTCGGAAACCCTGACCGCCGAACTGGGCCGCACCCCGACGGCCGCCGAACTCTCCGCGGCCCTGGGCCTGCCCCTTGAGGAAGTCCAGGGCACCCTGGCGGATGCTTCGCGCACCGTCGCGGAACTGGACGAAACCGCCTCCGGTTCCCTCCCGGCGTCGTCCGCAACCCCGGAAGAGTCAGTGCTGGCGGGGGAGCAGACGCACTTCCTGCGGGCCGCCGTCGCCGCACTGCCGGAGAAGATGCGCTACATCGTCGAACAGACCTACTTCGAAGACCGCTCCGTCAAGGAGCTGGCCGTGGAATTCGGCTCCACCCACTCCGCGGTCTCGCAGCAGCGTACGGAGGCGATCCGGCTGCTGCGCGACGGAATGGCCACGCACTACGCCAACGACGACGTGCAGCGCGCGCCTGAATCGCGGGTCTCCGCCGCCCGCCATCAGGCCTACCTCGCCACCATGGCCGCCCGCGTCAGCGCCCGCGTGGCGGTTGACATGATGCCGGGCATGGCGGCGGCGACTGCCTGAGTCACTGCCGGCGGCGGGAGCGGCCGAGGGAAGGGATGGGAGGGCCGACGGGTCCCCTCATCCCTTCGCCGTCCGTACGTGAAGTTGTGAGTCGCCCGTTACTCACGCTGGTGTTACGATTCACCACATTAGTTGTTACTGGGGGGTAGTGCCCGTACGGGCTGCAACTGTTTGGGGATAGCATGAGCGGAAAAAATCTTCGCAAGGTACGCGCCATTTTGGCCGGTGGTCTGGTTTTGGGTGTCGGTGCGGCGGTGACGTTGGCCGCGTGGAACGATTCCGAATTCGCGCAGGGGACCTTCACAGCCGGGTCGTTCAATGTGCAGGGCAGCAACAATGGAACGGACTATGCCGATCATGAGGCTGCCGGCGGGGGCTTGAAACTGACCTTCGGAAACGTCACCGACAACCTCTCTGCCAACGAAACGGTGTATGCCTCGTACTGGCTTCGCCTCGCCAAAGGCAGCACCACCGGAGGAACCCTGCAGCCTGCTGGCGTGACCGTTGCCGAGGCGGCCGGTGTCTCAGACAATGCCGATGCGATTAGTTACGTCATCAATCAGGTCCCTGCCGGAGGAAGCTGTGGACCGGGCGTGGGAACGCAGGTTGCATCCGGGACAGATCTCAGGTCGCAGACCGCGGGGACGGTCCGGGGAGTCCCGCTGGTTGCCGGCGCTAACGGTGCCGAAGGGCCTGCCGTGCAGCTGTGCATCGCTGTGACGGCTGGGGATGAGACCGCGTTCGACCAGGGGCTGTCAACGACGGCAACCTGGCAGTTCGACGCCGTATCCGGTTAGTCCAGTGACGACGGACAAAACAATGGCACCGCTGCCCGATCGGCGGCGATACCGGCGTCTGCGCGCTGTCCTGGCCGGAGGGCTTGTGCTGGGTGTCGGGGCTGCGCTGACCGTTGCCGCCTGGACCGACCAGGAACACGCGACGGGTACCTTCCAGGCCGGAGTGTTCGGTATTGAAGGCAATCCCAATGGGACGGGCTGGGGCGAACACCCGAGCGACGAACTCGCGGCGTCGCTGAAGTTCAGCGCCGGCGCGATGCATCCGGGATCGCTGCAGTACGCGTACCTGGACGTCCGGCGGACTGCCTCGTCCACCATGGCCGGCACCGTGAGCCTCACGTCCTCGGCAGGATCAGGTGCCTTGGCTCCCTATCTCAAATACCGGGTGGCCGTGGTGGAGGAGGGGGTTGCCTGTGATGCCTCCACGGTGTCCGGAGACTACCTCGGCGCTAACGGGGTGCCCGTCGCCGGAGCCGCCGGAGTCTTGGCAACGGATACGCCGGTCCGGTATTGCTTCGAAGTCCGTCTGGACCTCGGCACCCCCAATGACATGCAGGGGGCGACCGGCAGCATCTCATGGGGCATCACCGGCGAGTCCACCGCATGATCGCCCGGTGGCTCCGCAGCTTCCTCGGCAACGTCTTGCTGAATCTCGCGGCGCTCGGGGGACTGGCGTGCATCGCCCTGGTCGCGCTGGCCTACGCCTTCGACGTCACGCTGATCATGTTCAAGACCGGATCGATGAGCCCTGCGATCCCAGCCGGCTCTGTCGCGTTCGTTCGCCAGATTCCGGCAGCGGAGATTGCGGTGGGGGATATCGTTACGGTCGACCGCGAGGCCGCACTGCCGGTCACGCACCGGGTCACCTCGGTCGCCGGCGGGCCGTTGCCAGGCCAACGCGTCATCACTATGAAAGGGGACGCGAACGAGGCCGAGGACCCCGCTCCCTACACAGTCGAAACCGTCCGTCTGACCCTCGCGCACGTGCCCGGATTCGCGAAGGTGGTGGTTTGGTTCGCGAACCCGTACGTTGTGGGCGGCCTGACGCTGGGCGCCGCGGCGCTGGTGACCTGGGCTTTCTGGCCCGGGTACAACAGGAACGACGACGGGACACACGACCCCAAAGGCCACGGGAACGATGCCGCCGATCTCGACCGGAACGGCGATGCACCCCCGCCCGATCGCCACGCTGTGTCGCGGGCAGGGCTCGTCGCAGGCATAACCGTCATAGGTGGCACGCTCCTGTACAACGCCGCCTTCGGGGCAGCCCCTGCGGAGGCCGCGCCGACGGAACACATCATCGAGGGCCGCCACGTTCGCCTCACCTCCGTGAACGACCCGGCCCAGATGCGGAACATGGTGCCGGGCAAACCGGTCCAATGGCAGGTCGGCATCGATACCATCGACCAGGTTCCGGGCAGGGTGCGGATCGGACTATCCGCAACCGGAGCCGCGTCGATGCGGCTCCATGCCCGCCTCGCACTCTGCAGCGAGCGATGGATCGACGCGTCCTGCCCGGGTACGACGACGGCGGCCGCACCCCGCACGCTGGCGCCCGGAACCGCCGAACAGCAGGTCGCCGTCGTCCCCGCCGACAAGGAAAGCTGGCTGCTGCTGGACGTAGCGCTTCCCGCCGCCGCCGCGCCGCTGGCCGGGGATTCGCTCGACGTAAGACTGCATGCCCACGGTAGCGGCGACCATCTCGACGTCGGGCTGGAAGCGGACCTGCCTCTCCGCCTGGCAAGGACCGGTCCGGAATCGACCAGCCTGCTCTGGCTGGCCGCAGGCGCCGTCGCCGCAGGCTTGCTGCTGGCGCTCGCCGCCCGTGTAGTGAAGCGGAGCCGGGCCAGATGACTGAGGAATCCGCCGGTCCGGCGCGTCGAACCCGAGAGCACGTGAAGCTGAAGCTCCTCGCGCTGGCTGCGGCCCTCGCGTTGTGCGGCATGGTACCGGGCCCAGCAGCAACGGAAGCGTTTTGGACCGACCGGGAAAACGCGACGGCGTCCTTCACCGCTCTGGTGATCCCGGCTCCGGCCATCACCGCGTGCGAGGCATCCAGCGTGCTCGTGAGCGGAAAGCTGGTACCGAAGGTTGTGCTCACGTGGCAACTGCCGGCCGGTTACCAGCTGGAGCACGTGAAGTACTGGTACTCGGACAGCGGGCTGCTAAACCTGGGGCTCCTGACGTCGGGAAACGGCTACACCACCACCGGCCCCACCGCCGGCACGTACACAACTACCTTCGACGGCGGACTGCTCGGCGGACTGCTGAACGGTTCGGCGATCGTCGGCCTGTCCGTGGCAGGCCCGCACTCCTGGGAGTCGGACGTCGCCTCCCGCGAGGCAACCTTTCCCCTGGTGGTAGGCACAAACCCCTGCTAGGGCCCGAATTGCAGCGGAAGCCCTACCGGCTTGGCGACCGGACGTAAGGGCCGGAGCACGGTTTAGCGGATCTTGGCGGTGGAGTAGGAGTCGCGGCTGGCGGTGGTGTAGCCGGTTTTGTAGCCGGTGACGCGGACCTTGATGGTGTCGTAGCGGTCGAGGGAGACGAGCCGGTAGGTGCTCGCGGTGGCGCCGCTGATGGCCCTGCCGGAGCGGTACCACTGGTAGCGCAGGGTGGTGCCGGCGGTCCAGGTCCCGGGGCTGGCGGTCAGGGAGTAGCCAGCTTTGGTCGTGCCGCTGATGCTCGGGGCGGAGGTCTTCAATGTTCCCTTGGCTACCGCTGCGGTCTGGGCCGAGTAGCGGACCGCGGTGGTGTAGCCGGGCTTCGATCCGGTGACCTTGACGCTCATCCGCTTGCCGGCGTCGTATCCGCTCAACACGTAGGTCCGGCCGGTGGCGCCGCTGATGGCGCTGGTGCCGCGGTACCACTGGTAGCGCAGGGTGGTGCCGGCGGTCCAGGTGCCAAGGTTGGCCGTCAGGGTGTAGCCGGCCTTGAGCGTGCCGCTGATGCTCGGGGCGCTGGTGGCCAGGGTGCCGGCGGCCACCGGTGCGGTAGCTGCCGATTCCCGCGTCGCAGTGGTGTAGCCGCTCTTGGTGCCGGTGACCCTGACCGTGAGGCTGGCACCCTGGTCCGCGGCGGCTAGGGTGTAGCTGGGGGTGGTGGCACCGGCAATCGGGCTGCCGGAGCGGTGCCACTGGTAGGACAGGGTGACCGGTGCCGGGCCCCAGATGCCGGAGTTGGCGGCCAGCGTCCTGCCGACGGCGGCGGTGCCGGTGATTGACGGCGTGGCGACCTGGAGCGTGGGGGTGGGTTGGGGCGCCGGTGACGGGAGCGGTTCCTGGGCCGGAACCGGGGCCGGCGCCGAAACCGGCTCCTCCGCGGAGGACTGCTCAGGGGCGGGAGCCGACGGGGCGGCACCTGCTGCCTTCACCGCAGCAGCTGCATCCACCAGGCCCGCTCCGCAGCCTTGGCTGCAGTTTCCCGGGCCCGGTCGCACTGTGGCTTTGAGCCGCTCTTCGATCTGTGCCGGGGTCAGCGCCGGATTCGTGGCCAGCATCAGGGCAGCTGTAGCGGCGACGTGGGGCGCCGCCATTGATGTGCCCTGCATGTAGGCGTAGCTGGCGGTGGAGGGCACGGAGGTGCCGGTATTGAAAGTGGAGAGGATGCCGTTCGCCGACCCGGATGAGATATCGCCGCCGGGCGCGGTGACGTCCACCTGGCTGCCGTAGTTCGAGTACGGCGCCCGGTTGCCCTCACGGCCGCTGGCAGCCACGGTGATCACGTTCGCGCAGTTGGCAGGGGTGCTCTTCGCTACGTCGGTGTTCTCATTGCCGGCCGCGACGACGACCGGTGCGCCGAGGGCATTGGCCTTGTCGATCGCGGACTGGAACGTGACCGAGCAGGTGCCGGATCCGCCCAAGCTGAGGTTGACCACGTCGGCAGGGTTGGCGTTGGCCGGGACGCCGGACAGGCTGCCGCCGGCGGACCAGATCACGGCGTCGGAAATGTCGGACATGTAGCCGCCGCAGGAGCCGAGGGCACGGACGGGGACTACCTTGGCCGCCGGCGCGGCCCCGCTGACGCCGATGGCGTTGTTGCGCACTGCGGCGACGGTGCCGGCTACGTGGGTGCCGTGCCAGGACGACCGTGAGGAGCTGGTGCTCCCGCACTGTCCGGCGTCGTACCAGTCGCCTTCATCCCGAGGGTTGCTGTCCCGGCCATTGCCGTCGCGGCCAATGTCCGGGCTCGTGATCATGTCGTAGCCCGGAAGGATGTTCTGGTCCAGATCGGCGTGGGGCGTGATCCCGGTGTCAACGACGGCCACAACCTGGCCGGCTCCCTCGGTGGTGTTCCATGCCGCCGGGGCATTCAGTCCCGTGGCCCGGTCCTGCAGGTCCCATTGCTTCGGGTAGTAGGGGTCGGGCCCGGTGGCAGCCGGGTGCATCATGATGTCGGGTTCGGCGTAGTCGACGGCGGGATCGGACTCGAGCTCAGTGGCCAAGGTTTGGGCATCTGCGGCGTCCAGTTCCTGGCCGGTTTCAACCACCGCGGCGCCGGTGGCGGTAGTGCGCAGCTCCCGGACCGGAAGGCCCAGCTCCTTGGCGGCCCGGCCGTAGGCCTTGGCACGTGCGGCGGAGCCGGCCCTGTCCTTGAACTTCACGATGATGCGGTCGGTCCCGGCGGTGGGTTCGGGCTGCTCGTACGCGGTTTGGCCGGGCTGTTCCGCCGCTGCCGCCGGCGAGGTGAAGAGGGAGGCGCCAAGCATGGCTGCGGCGGTAGCTGTGGCGGCGCCCGAGAGGATCTTGCGGCGCAGAATCAGGGACATGCTCATCCTGTCAGGTGATGTTCGGGGCGGATCGGGATGGAGGGCCGGGACTGCTAGTCGAGCGGCAGGGTGACGGCCACCCGGGTCAAGCCAGCGTCACCGGATTCAAGGACCAGGGCCCCGCCTGCCGGTTCCACGGTCATTCGGATGTGCTCTGCCAGTGCGGAGCGCTGCCCGCAGGCAGCGCCGTTGTCCACGACGGTGAGGCGGATCCCGTGGTAGACCGCCGCCAGGCGGATGGTCACGTTGGCTGCTGCCATGGGAACGGCGGCGAGGATGTCTGCCGCAGCGTGGTAAAGCATGGCGGCTGCGCTCGCATCGATTTCGACGCCGTGGTGCGGGGTCTGCCATTCGATGGCCGTGCCCCGTCCGCGCAGCGGGCTGGTGAGCCGGTCGATGCTGCCCGCCAGCCCGAGGGCGTGGAAGTCAGGGGCGGGCAGCCCGCAGGTCGAGACCGCTGGCAGGGAGGTCGTGTCGAGGGCGGGGGAGCGGTTCATCCTGGTTCCTTCAGCCGTAGTGCAGGACCCTCTGTCGGTCCTGCAGCGTTTCCTGGCTTCTACTGTGCCCGAACAGGCTCAGGTAACCGGCTGCATTAGCTGCAAGGGATGCACAAGGTTGGGGCAAGAACGCCGAAATGGCTGACGGGAAGTGCGGCCTCAGGCAGGCGGGAGCTCATCGGAGTCCGAGAAGGCGTATTCGACTGAACGGCGGCGGGCCAGCACCATGGCGGAGTAGGACATCCGCGCAACCTCCTCGGGGCTGCCGGCCGCCCGGTGCAAATCCCACGCCCAGTCGAATTCCTCGGCCGCTTCCCGGTACCGGCCCTCCTCCAGAAGCCGGCGGCCCGTGTGATGGTGCACTGTCGCCTCGCGGGCGGGGGTGCGGGCCAATGTGAGGGCCTCTCCCTGGAGGCGGGCTGCCTCGTCCCAGCGGTACTGGCACTGATAAACGTGGGCCAGCAGCAGCAGGGGAGCGAAGCGGTTGTCCGACTCCGCGAGCAGGCGCTCCCCTTCATCGGCGGCCTCCTCCAGCCGGCCGAGCAGGCGCAGGGCCCAGATCCGCTCCATCGGGGTTCCGTCGCGGGCCTGCAAAAGGGCGGCCTCGCGGTCCACCAACACCTCTTGCAGGGTCAGCGGATCCAGCTTCCACACCTGGCGTTCAGTAGCTTGGTCAGGCATCTCGGGCGGACTGGCTCCTTCTGGACAAGAACGACGACGTCCGGCGGCGGACGCAGCAAAAGATACCAGCGGGATGTGAACCGTGGGTGCCGTGTGGCAAGCGCGCAGCGGGCGAGGGAAGCGTCAGCGCGGAGCTTGGCGCAGGGCCTTCCCGCAGGATAACGTGAAGTAAGCACAAGATCAACCGATAAACCCGCGAAGGGGGCAACTGGCAATGCGCGGTCCCCGGACGCCTCTCCTCAATACGCTGGCGTGGCAGGGATCACGGCGGTTCCTGCACCAGCTGTCGCCGCGGACGCGCGTCACGCTGAGCCAGCTTCCGCTGACGGTGACCATGCTGTTGGTCCTGGCCATCGTGGCAGTGTTCCATCCGGAAATCATGCGGAATCCCTTGTTCGTTGTGGGGATCCTTCTGCAGGCGGCCCAGTTCCTGCTGTGCTTGACGCTGCCGTGGCACCGGTTTTCGGAAGTCGCCTTCCTGGTTCTTCCGCTCTTTGATTTTGTTCCTATTGGCCTGGTCAGGCATGCCGGTGTGGAAACGATGACGGCACTCGGTGCCCTGGCTGCCTTCCCGGTGGTGCGGTTGGCCAGCTCCGAACTACTGCCCCGGGTGTGCCTGTCCATGTGTTTCTACGGCCCGTTGCTGATGGTCTGGGTCCCGTTGGCCGTGACCGGTGCGGCTACTCCCGAGCAGTTGGCCTCAGTCGTGCTGCTGCCGTTCATCATGCTGGCCATAGGTTTCGCCGTCCGCACGCTCAGCGCCAGCATGGTCGACCAGCAGCGGTCGCTGGAAAAGGTCAGGAGCGAGCTTCAGGCTGCGCTGGAGAACTCCGCGCGGAAGGAGCGGCTGCTCAATACCGTGGTGGATACCGTGGGCGTGGGAGTGGCAGCCATTGACAGCCAGGGAAAGCCCACTCTGGTGAACCGCCAGCAGCGGCGGAACCAGGACCTTGCACTGCTTCCCGGCACCGCTGCCGACGCTGGGGAACGTTGCGGACCGTCGCTCTTCCGGCGTGGAGGCAAAGAAATCCTGCCGCCTGAGCAGCAGCCCCTGCAGCGGGCCGCGCAGGGCGAAAACTTCTCCGAGTACCTGGTCTGGATCGGGGACGAAGACCGCCAGCGTGTGTACTCCACCTCGGCCAGGGCCATTATGGACGGCGAACGCTTCGACGGTTCGGTGGTGACCTTCACCGACGTAAGCGATTTGGTCGCAGCCATGACCGCCAAGGACGTTTTCCTGTCCAATGTCACCCATGAACTGCGGACCCCGCTGACGTCCATCCTTGGTTACGTGGAGATGCTCGAGGATGAGCCGGATCTTCCCGCGGAGGCCAAGACTTTCACCGATGTGATCCGCCGCAACGCGCAGCGGCTGCACCGGCTGGTCACCGATCTGCTTTCCGCCTCCTCCGGTTCGGTGGATGTGCGGCCGGAGCCGGCGGACTTCGCTGAAGTCGTCCGCCACAGCCTTTCGACGGCCGCGCCGCAGGCGGCGGCCGCCGGCGTGGAACTGGTCAACGAGGTTCCTGCTCCGCTGCCGGCCGAAATCGATCCGGTCCGCACCGCGCAGGTCGTGGATAACCTCCTGTCCAACGCCATCAAGTATTCCCCGGGAGGCGGCACGGTCACGGTGCGCGCCTGGCGGAACGGGACGAGCATGTCCTGCGAGGTGACTGACACCGGGATCGGCATGACCGAATCGGAGAGCCGGGAAGTCTTCAGCAGGTTCTTCCGGGCCGACGCGGTGCGCGATTCCTCCATTCCCGGGGTCGGCCTGGGGCTGGCCATCGCCAAGAAGATCGTGGAAAACCACGGCGGCCGCATCACTTTCACCAGCGAACCAGGGCAGGGAACCACCTTCCGCATCACCCTGCCGGTTTCGCCGAGCGAACGGGTCCATAGCTAGCGCGGATCCCTCGGCCTTCGCATGTCCGCTGCAGACCCGCAGAACTGGAAGCAAATTTTGGGTAAACGGTTGATCAACGGCGGGGGCGAGCTTAATGTCAAAAGGTGCGCACACAAGCGGCAGCGCCGGTTAAGCGGCACTGCCCCACCCAAAGGAAGTCGGAGTTATCTTGCTCCTGATAGAAGAGGTGAATCATGCGTAAAACCTTGTCACTGATTGCAGGCGGCCTGCTAGCGTTGACCGGTGCCCTTGCAGTTGCTGTTCCAGCCTCCGCCGAGCCGCCGGGTCCTGGCAGCAAGCAGTGTGTGCCCGGTCAGCACGGCAGCCCGCAGCCGGGATTCAAGGCCGGCGCCTGCGATAACCGTAAGTAAAAACCACAGCCAAGGGGCCGGGACGGAGGTTGTTCTCCCGTCCCGGCCCAAAGCTGCCAGGCAGGCAGCCGGGCCTGCGGTCAAAGCCTTCCCGCCGCCGCACGCGCCGCCAGCCCGCTATTCGTGAAGCGTGTCCCGGCATAGAAGTACATGGAGCCGTCCGCTTTGGTGGCCAGCAGGTCGACCTTGCCGTCGTTGTTGAAGTCACCAGGACCGAGCAGCCGGTTGTACTGCTGCCAGCCGCTGGAGCCAATGCGTTTTTCCGCCGCGAACATCCCGGCAGCTGTGGAACCGGTGCCGCTGCGCATCCACAACGTGCCGTCCGCCTTGCCGCCCAGCAAATCCGCACGCCTGTCGCCGTCGTAATCCCCGGCCGCAACAACCTGGCGATAGGCGTTCCACCCGCCGCCGATCTGCGACCTGGTCCCGGGACGGCCGTTGCCTTGGCCGGAATAGAGCCACGCCGACCCGTCCGGCCGCAGGGCCACCAGGTCCTGCCGGCCGTTGCCATCCACGTCGCCGGCGCCGAGCAGGCTGGAGAACTGGTTCCAGCCGCTGTTGCCTACTTTCACGCGGGCCCGGTAGCCTTCCTGGCTTGAGGTGACGGAACCCGTTCCGGCGTAGAACCAGAGGGTGCCGTCGCTTTGCCGGGCCAGCAGGTCATTCTTGCCGTCGGCGTTGTAGTCGCCGACGCCAACCAGCGCCGTGTAGATGTTCCAGCCGCGCCCGATGCGCACGGGTGCTGCATGGCCACCCTTGCCGTTGCCGGCTGCGAACCACAGGGTGCCGTCGGTCTTCCGGCCGATCAGGTCGGCCTTGGAGTCGCCATTGAAGTCGCCGGGCGCCAGCACGAGAGTGAATCCGGCCCAACCCGAGCCACCGACGGCCACCCGGGGCTTCATTCCGGACCAGTCGCGCATCTGCGTGCCGGCATAGAAGGCCAGCCGTCCGTCCGGATAGATCCCCAGTAGGTCGTTCTTGCCGTCCCGGTTATTGTCCATGACGCCCAAAAGGCGGTCGAAGGCCTGCCAGCCGCTGGCGCCGATCCTGCGCGGCGCCCCGAACAGGCTGCCCGGTGCCGCCGGCTTGCCCGTTCCGGCGAGCAGCCACAGCGAACCATCCGGCTTGCGGGCCACGAGGTCAGGTGCGCCGTCGCCGTTGAAATCCTGCACGCCTGCGAGGCTGTCATAGACCTGCCAGCCGGTGGCTGCCGCGACCCGGGTTCCGGTCCGTCCGGTCCCCAGCCCTGGGTAGAAGTAGACGGTGCCGTCGGCCTTCCGGCCGAGCAGGTCACGGCGGCCGTCGCCGTTGAGGTCCCCGGCGCCGATCAGGTCTGCGAAGACGTTCCAGCCGCTTGCCCCGACCCTGACGCCCGCTTTGAAGGACGCCTTGCCGGTGCCTGCATAAAACCACAGCGCCCCATCCGAATGGCGCGCGAGCAGATCAGGGTACGCGTCGCCGTCGTAAGTTCCCGCTCCGACAAGGGCGTTGAAGACCTGCCAGCCCCCGCCGATGCGCACCGCCGCGCCGTAGCCTCCGGCGCCGTTGCCCGGATAGAACCACAGGTTCCCGTCGGGCAGCCGGGTCACGAGGTCCGGCCGCCCGTCCCGATCCATGTCACCGGGGGAAGCGGTCAGCGACGAGTGATTGTAGGTGACGGTGCGGTTGGCAGCGAAATCGCGCAGCTCAGCCATGGTGCCGTGCCAAACGTTGGAGTCGCCGGCGTACGGGCCGCTGGGGCTGTACTGCCAGATCTCCCAATCAGTCCAACCGGCCGGAAGCGCTGGCTTGGCCAGTGTGTAGCCGGGGGACGGGTAGTTGGCGACATGCAGGGGGTACCCCTTGAACGCCGTGCTGCTGCCGGTGCAATCCTTCCACCAGCTGGCGGCGGTATAGATGGCCGGGAGCCGACCGGTGCGTGCCTTGATGGTGGCGGAGAAGTCCTTGATCCAGGCAACGATCTGCGACGGGCTCATGTTGTAGCAGGCGTTGCCGAGTTCCAGGTAGGGGTTCCACTCGATGTCCAGCAGCGGCGGCAGCGTCTTGCCGTCCGCGGACCAGCCGCCGCCGTTGTCCACCATATAGTTGGCCTGGGCCCTGCCGGAGGACACGTTAGGGATGGCGAAGTGGTAGGCGCCGCGCACCATGCCGACGCCGGTTGCTCCTGCATGCTGCTTCGAAAAGTACGGGTTTTTGTAGGACAGTGCTTCGGTGGTCTTGACGTAGACAAACCGCGCGCCGTGCTTCCACTCGTCCTGCCAGTTCACGGATGTGCCGGTTTCCGGGTCCTCCTGGTGGCTGGAAACGTCCAGGCCTTGGATGCCGTCCGGCTGCCACATTGTGCGGTCCACCATCGGCACCGCAACGGACTGCGCGACAGCGGTGGTGCGGTCGATGTCCAGCACCTGGAGCGTCTCGGCTAGTTCCTCCTGCGCGGCGGGCTCCTTGAGTTCCTCCGCTCGCTCCTGGCGCATCTGCAGGCCCTTGCCCATCTGGGCGCCGTCCTCGCCCTGCAGCTTTTCGAGCAGGGCGAGTTTCTCCGCCTGGGACATGTTCTCTAGGGGAACTTCGACGGCGGCCGGCGAGGGAGCGGACAGGGCCGGGGTTTCAGTGGCAGGGGTTTGCGCCTGTGTTGCTGCGGGCGACGTCTGGGCGGTGGCTGGTGTTTCCCCGGGCTCCTCAGCGGGTGCCTCTGCCGGCGCTTGCGCCGGTGCCGCTGGCCGGGTCTCCTCCGGTGCTTCCACCTGCCCGGGTGCGGCGGGCTCTGCAGCGGCCGCTTCGATGTTTTCCGCCGTCGCGGTTTCTGCCGGCTGCGGATTTATGGCCAGGGCAGCGGGTGCCCCCGCGGCAGCCGCCACTAGGAGCGAGACAGCGGCGAGAGAGGAAGCGACGCCGCGGGCAAGACTGCCCCGAACGCAGCGCGGACTCCCGGAAGGCGGGCGGTTGATCATCAAAGAGGCTCCATGAGTGCGGGGTCGGCCGAGGCGGAGTGGATGGTGGCTGGAATGCGGGGATCCCGCGAACGGTGCGCCCCGGCCGTGGTGGATGGTGGCTGGATGGGTGAGCCGGGCAGGGGCCGCCGTGTCCCCGGCACGAGGACGGGCGGGAAACACGGATCCGAGCAGCGTTCCCCGCCCGTTGCGCGGCGATCAGAGAGCGGCGGTTTCCTGCGCCTCGAACGCCTCGGCGATCCGCTGGTATTCGGCTTTGGCCGTGCTGACTTCGGCCCGGTTGTCCGCGATCAGCTTCTTGAGGCTGGCCTGGTTCGCCTTGCGGATGGTCAGCAGCTGCTTCTGGGCAGCGGCCGCAGTACGGGCCTGCTTCTCGCTGGTGCGGGCATCAGCCTGGGCCTGCTTGAACGCGGCGTGGGCCGCATCCACATCGGCCTGGGTGATCAGCGTTACCGTTTCCTCAACAACGACGGCGCCGTCCGAAACTGTGCCGGTCTCGCTGGCGGAAGCAGCGGTGGCGCCGGCGGAGAGCAGAAGGGCGGCGGTCAGGATACCTGCAGCTGCCTTGGAAATAACTGACATTCTCATACTCCATCTGGGAGGGGATTCGGCCGGCTGGATGCCGGCACTTCCAGCAAGCTATCAACGGCTGCGGCGGCAAAAGCCCGAATTTTGCCGATCCTGCGGCAACCCTTAGTTAAACCATTTCCTGCTGCGCGAAAGCTGCTAAAAAGCGAGCCAGCCGGCAGGGTCCGTCGCCTTTCCATGGAGCATTACCTCGAAGTGCAGATGGCAGCCCGTGGAAGCGCCGGTTGTGCCGACGGTCGCGATCCGTCCCCCTTCGGCCACTTGCTCACCGACCCGGACGTTGAAATTCGCCAGGTGGTTGTAGGTCGTCTCCACGCCGTTGCCGTGGTCAATGACAAGTCTGTTGCCGCCGCCGCCGGAATGCCAGCCCGCTTCGACGACGGTTCCGGCAGCAGAAGCGAACACCGGAGTACCGCACCTGTCGGCGAAGTCCGTGCCGGTGTGCAGTTCGCCGGCCTTGCCCGTCAGCGGACTAACCCTGTGGCCGAACGGCGATGTCATCTGCATGCTGGCGAGCGGGGCGGCCAGCACGATGGAGCCCTCGGGCTTCGCGCCGCTCTTAGCTGGTGCCTGCTGCTGGGTGGGGGAGGGTTCGGATGCTTGGTTGATCTCGGTAACCGCCGCCTCGATGGCCACATTGGCAGCGGCGGTCTTGATCTTCTTTCGCGTCTCCTCCTTCGGTGGGAGGCTCGTGACGCCCGCGCGGTCGAAGGGCAAGGCAACGTCCGCCGGCGCGGTAACGGCCGGTGCTGCGAGGAGCCGCTCCGGGTTCGGCTGGGGCGATTTCGGTCCGGCGGCCACGGAAGGTGCGGCGGCGGTCAGCATCAGGCAGACGGCCAGGCCGGCTGTCCCTGCCAGGCTGCCTTTGACAGCGGTCTTTTGGGAAACCGGTGCGGCATGCCGTCCGCGTTTGGCATGGCTGCGGCCCCGATGAATTGCCGGGCTGTGCTGTGCCCGTCGCCGCCCGTGCGCAGAAGACTTCGTAGTCAATGTGTTGGTCCTCGTCAGTGTCCGGATGACGGTCAGTGCCGTCCGCAAGATTCGTCCTGGTTAACTCTGTCGGAG
Organism: Arthrobacter crystallopoietes BAB-32; assembly: GCF_000328305.2. Taxonomy (GTDB): domain Bacteria; phylum Actinomycetota; class Actinomycetes; order Actinomycetales; family Micrococcaceae; genus Crystallibacter; species Crystallibacter crystallopoietes_A. The sequence goes on from NZ_ANPE02000122.1 coordinate 20,297, forward strand.
GGATCTCAAGTAGTTTCATGGTTCTCGTCAAGGACGCCATAATTTTTGGACAGTACTGCGACAGGGTGCCGGGTCCCGGGCGGAACGCCGCCGAAAGTTCCCGCTTCGGCTGCCGGGACCGTCCGCAGACATATACTCGGAGCATGCTGACCATGCGCATCACCCACGCCCAGCAGTCCGCCCTCGAACCGTGCGGAGGCGTGCTGTGAGCGGCGGTCTTGTTGCCCTGCTGGACGACGTCGCCGCCCTGGCCCGCATTGCGGCGGCCTCGGTCGACGATGTGGCCGCCGGCGCTGCCAAGGCCGGGACCAAGGCCGCCGGCGTGGTGATCGATGATGCCGCTGTCACGCCGCAGTACGTCTCCGGACGGGATCCGTCCCGCGAACTGCCGATGATCAAGAAGATTTTCTGGGGCTCGCTGCGGAACAAGCTGCTGATCATCCTGCCGGCGCTGCTGCTCATTAGCGCCTTCGTCCCGGGAATCATTCCGTTCATCCTCATGCTGGGCGGCACCTACCTCTGCTACGAGGGCGCCGAGAAGGTCTGGCACAAGCTCCGCGGCGACCACGAGACCGAACATGCGCCGGCGGTCGAACAGGGCCCGGAAGCGGAGGCCAAGGTCACCAAGGGCGCGATCACCACCGACTTCATCCTGTCCTGCGAGATCATGGTCATCTCCATGAACGAGGTGGCCGACGAGTCCCTGTGGGCCCGGGCGCTCATCCTGGTCGTCGTGGCGATCGCGATCACGATCATCGTCTATGGCGCCGTCGGGCTCATCGTGAAGATGGACGACATCGGCCTGCACATGACCACCAAGAACTCGGCGGGCGCGAAGCGCTTTGGCGAACTGCTGGTCAAGGGCATGCCCGCCGTGCTGGCCGCGATCACTTTCGTCGGGACAATCGCCATGCTCTGGGTCGGCGGCCACATCATGCTCCAGGGCGCCTACGACCTCGGCTGGCACGCTCCGTACGACCTGGTCCACGTCCTCGAGGGCCCGTTCGCCGGGCTCCCGGTGGTCGGCGGTGCCCTGGCCTGGCTGGTGAACACCCTGTGCTCGGCGGTCCTCGGGCTCGCGTGGGGCTTGGTCGTCATGGCGATCCTGCACCCGCTGGTGAAGGCGCTGCCGGTCGGCAAGAAGAAGGGCGAGCACGAGGAGGGTGCCCTCCGCGCCGCCGTGGCCGGTTACCGGCCGTCAAAGCACGACGACGGCTCCGCGCCTTAGCGCGCGGGGTTGCGGCCTGGAGCGCGGG
>NZ_ANPE02000121.1 GCF_000328305.2 Arthrobacter crystallopoietes BAB-32
GGCCGGTGCCGTGCACGCTGCCGGGGCTGCGCCTGCCTCCCCGGACAGCGCCCTGTCCCTGGACGAGCAGATCACCCGCCTGGTCACGGATCCGCACTCGTCGACCCGCCGCGCGCTGCTGGAACTGCTGGACACCCAAACAATTCCGGCGGGTTCGAACGCGGCCCCTGCCCTGGCGGCAAACGGCCGCACCGACCCCCGAAAGGCGGGCTCCGACGTCGTACTCCTGCTGGGCCAGTCCAACATGCAGGGCGCCGGGACGCCGTATGATCCGGGGCTGGACATCCGGATGGACGGGATCGACCAGTTCGCCGGGTCCGGTCCGCACGCCGGCAAGGTCCTTCCTGCCGAGGACCCGCTCCACCACGTGACGACCTACCTGTTCAACGGCGCCGCCTCCGTGGGTCCGGGCATGGAGTTCGCCCGGCAGTTCTGGCTGCGCCAGCCCGCGGACCGCCGGGTGCTGCTGGTGCCCGCGGCCCGTGGCGGAACCTCGTTCGCCGGCGGCGCGGACTACAGCTGGGATCCGGACAACACCACGGCCCGGGTCAACCTGGCGCACCGGGCCATCAGCGAATGCAAGACGGCCCTGGCGCTGAATCCGAACCATCGGCTGGCCGCCATCCTGTGGCACCAGGGCGAATCGGATGCGCTGCCCGGCAAGTCTGCCCGGTGGTACCGGAACAAGCTGCTGCAGCTCATCGACCTGCTGCGGGCCGAGTTCGGCCAGGTACCCTTCCTGGTCGGCGGCATGGTACCGGAGTGGGTCGCGTGGGACCGGAAGCTGCGCGGCCCGTTCGACGCCGTGCATCGCGCAATCCCCAAGGACCGGCCGCTGACGGCCTTCGTGGAGGGCCCGGCAGGAGCCGGGCTGCCTGGCGACATCATCCACTATTCGGCGGCCGGCGCCCGCGAACTGGGGCTGCGCTACTACCAGGCGTTCGCCGCCCTGGGCACGGTCAGCTGATCCGGCCGCTTTCCTCAGCGCAGCCGCAGGTGGCGTACCGACGACCAGGACGGGTCCAGCTCGCTGCCGGTGCCGACCGGCCCCTCGGTCCAGGCCACGGCGCCGGCTTCCAGCTGCCAGGCGGCCGAGGTGGTGGAGTCGACATAGAAATGCAGGGTCCGCCGGCCGGCCGTGGTTTCCACCGCGACCAGCCGCCCGTCCGGACCCAGGGCGGCGGCGAGCGCGTTCTCCAGCTGCTGCAGGCGTTGCGCCGACCGGCCGCCGGGCTGCCCGCCGCCAAGTTCGGTCCGGTAGTCCAGCCGGATGGCCACATGCTGGTCGAAGTCGGGCCAGAAGGTGGGGGCCAGCGGAACCTGGACGACGGCGGTGATCGGCTCGCCGTCCGCGGCCACCCCGTGCAGTTCCTCCCAAATCGGCTGGCCGTGCTCATCCAGCGCCCCGGCCCGCAGCCGGTCCACCACCTCCCGCAGGCCGCCGAGGGGTATGTCGTCGGCATGAGGTTGCAGCACCGGCTCGACGATCCGGATCCACGCGGCGGCGTCGGCCTGCCCGATGGCATGGTCCAGCATGATGGAGACCGGCAGCATGCGCTTGGCTCCGGGCAGCAGCGCCAGGTGCGGATGGTAGACCGCGATGTCGGCGGAGTACCGGTTCAGCAGCAGCCGCACCCGGAAGTCCTCGGCGGCGAAGTCCTGGCCGGCGATGCCCAGGGTCAGTTCTTCGAAGTCCACGGCCGCCCGGCGGGTATCCGCGTACTCCCAGTGGATGTCCGGCGCAGGGGCCGCCTTGAGCACGCGGCGGGCCAGCGCTGCCTGGTCCGGCTGCTCGGCGAAGATCACCAGTGCGTGCTCGGCCACCGTGCCGGCGCCCAGCTCCCAGGCCAGCCCGGGGCTGATCCGCGCGATCCGCTGGTTCAGCCGCTTGATGTACGCCGGGGCGAAGCCGTCGGTGCCGGCGCAGATGCGGTCGGCCGCGTCGTCCTGCCACCACTGCCAGAAGGCGTGGGCCAGCTCCTCCTGCGAGGACCTGGCTTTCCGCAGCCGGCTGCGCAATCCCATCAGCGCCTGCCCGCCGCGGCACGGGCCGCTACGAAGGCGCCCACGCACTGCTCGACGTCGTCCTTGCTGTGCGCGGCCGAGAGCTGTACCCGGATCCGTGCCGCGTCGCGGGGAACCACCGGGTAGCTGAAGGCCGTGACGTAGACACCGTGCCGGAGCATCTCCTCGGCCATCCGGACGGCCAGCACCGCGTCGCCGAACATCACCGGGATGATCGGGTGCTCGCCCGGCAGCAGGTCGAAGCCCTCTTCGGCCATCCGGCTCCGGAAGAGCGCGGCGTTCTCCTGCAGCCGCCCGCGCAGCTCGCCGGAGCCCGCCACCAGGTCCAGGGCGCGCAGCGTGGCCGCGACGATGGACGGCGCCAGCGAGTTGGAGAACAGGTACGGGCGGGCCCGCTGCCGCAGCATTGCCACGATCTCGGCCCGGCCGGACACGTAGCCGCCGGAGGCGCCGCCGAGGGCCTTGCCGAAGGTGCCGGTGTAGATGTCAACCCGCTCCCCCACTCCGGCGTGTTCCGGCGTGCCGGCGCCGGTGGCTCCCATGAAGCCGACTGCGTGGGAATCATCCACCATGACCAGCGCATCGTACTGTTCGGCGAGCGCGCAGATGTCCGCCAGCGGGGCGAGGTAGCCGTCCATGGAGAAAACCCCGTCGGTGACGATGATCCGCCGCCTGGCCCCGCCGCCGTCGTTCATTTCCGCAGTTTTCCGCAGGCAGGCCTCCAGCCCGGCCATGTCCCGGTTGGCGTAGCGGTAGCGCTGCGCCTTGGACAGCCGGATCCCGTCGATGATCGAAGCGTGGTTCAGCGCGTCGGAGATGATGGCGTCCTCGGGGCCGAAGAGGGCCTCGAAGATGCCGCCGTTGGCGTCGAAGCAGGAGGAGAACAGGATGGTGTCCTCGGTGCGCAGGAACTGCGAGACGCGGCGCTCGAGTTCCAGGTGGGTGTCCTGCGTGCCGCAGATGAAGCGCACGCTGGCCATGCCGAAGCCGCGCTCGTCCAGCGCCTGCTTGGCGGCCTTGACCAGTTCGGGATGGTTGGCCAGGCCCAGGTAGTTGTTGGCGCAGAAGTTCAGCACCTCCGCCGGCTCCGCGCCGGGGCCGCCTGCGGTGATGTGGCTGGACTGCGGCGATGTGATCCGGCGTTCGGCCTTGAAGAGTCCGGCTTCGCGGATTTCGTCGAGTTCTGCCGCGAGCTGTTCCTTGAGCGCTGAATACACGCGTTGCCTCCTTAGATCCGGGTCCAGTCCAGGACCACTTTGCCGCCGGTGCCCTCGCGCGCCGTCTCGAAGCCCGCCTGCCAGTCGGCGGCCGGCAGCACGTCGGTGATCACGCCGGAGATGGCCTCATGCAGCGCCTTGCTGGTCTGGAGCATGGCGCTCATCGCGTACCAGGTCTCGAACATCTCCCGTCCGTAGATTCCCTTGAGCGTGAGCATGTGGGTGACCACTTTGCCCCAATCGACGGCGATCTCCTCGGTCGGCAGGCCAAGCAGCGCGATCCGGCCGCCGTGCGTCATGTTGTCGATCATCTCCCGCAGGGCCGAGGCCCGGCCGCTCATCTCCAGCCCGATATCGAAGCCTTCGGCCAGCTGCAGCCGGGCCTGCGCCTCGTCCAGGTGCATGCGGCCCACGTCCACCGTCATGTCCGCTCCCATGCGTTTGGCCAGCTCCAGCCTCGAGGCGGAGACGTCCGTGATGGCGATCTTGCGGGCGCCGACGTGCCTGGCCACGGCCACCGCCATCAGTCCGATCGGACCGGCACCGGTAATCAGCACGTCCTCCCCGACCAGCGGAAAGCTCAAGGCGGTGTGGACAGCGTTGCCGAACGGGTCGAAGATGGCGCCCAGTTCCGGGGTGATGGACTCGTCGTGGTGCACCCAGGCGTTGGTTTCGGGAATGACCACGTACTCCGCGAACGCGCCGTCGCGCTGGACGCCCACGCTGACCGTGCGGATGCACATCTGGCGGCGCCCGGCCCGGCAGTTCCGGCAGGTCCCGCAGACGATATGCCCTTCTCCCGAGACCCGGTCGCCGACCTTGACGTCCTGCACCAGCGCCCCGGTCTCCACCACCTCGCCGTAGAACTCGTGGCCAGGCACGAGCGGCGTGCGGATGTTGGCCTGTGCCCAGGCATCCCAGCCCTGGATGTGCAGGTCGGTGCCGCAGATGCCGGTGGTCAGCACGCGGATCTTCACGTCACGGTCCCCGGCCTGGGGCTCCGGCCGCTCCACCAGCTCGAAGCCCGGCTGCGGACCCGGCTTGATCAGCGCTTTCACGCAATGTCCTCCCCACCCATGACCTCACCGTGAGCGTGCTCACATCAGTACCCACTCTACGTAATGACCCTCCCGCTTGGCTTCCCCCGGCAGCAACCACCGGCCGGGCTGGCTTATGGTGGAGATCACCTTGTCGATGGACATCGTTGGAGGCTGCCTGCGCCGGCTGCAGGCCAGGAGGTTGGAATGACCGGAGTGCTGCAGTACCAGGCGTCGAAGCCTGCCGCGAGGATCCGTACACGGACGCGAACCTCACCGACCCGTACCCGCTGTTCGAAAGGATGCGTGCGGCCGGCCCGGCCGTCTACCTGGAGAAATACGGCGTGCTGGCCTTCACCCGCTACGCCGAATGCAAGGACATCCTCGCCGACCACGCCACCTTCATCAACGGCGCCGGCGTGGGCCCGCGCAACCTGCACCGGGAACCGTCCTGGAAGCCGCAGGGCATCCTGGACTCCGATCCGCCGGTCCACACGCGGATGCGCAAGGCGATGAACACGGTGATCTCACCGCGCGGCGTGCGCGCGCTGCGGGCCGGGTTCGAAGCATACGCCGCAGAGCTGCTGCCGCGGCTGCTGGCCCGCGGCCGCATCGACGGGATCGCGGACCTGGCGCAGGCCTTCCCGCTGCGGGCCTTCGGCGACGCCGTCGGCATCCCCCGCGAGGGCCGGGCAGAGAACCTGGTCCGCCAGGGAGCGATGAACTTCAGCTACTTCGGGCCGGAGGACAGCCGCGCGCAGCACTTCATCGACCGGGCCGCGGGCACCTTCGAATGGGTGATGGACAGGACATCCCGCGACAGCCTCGCGCCGGGCGGGATGGGCGCGCAGTTGTGGGAGCTCGCCGACGAGGGCGCGATTGATGCGCAGACCGCGCCGCTGCTGGTCCGCGCGCTGCTCTCGGCCGGGCTGGACACCACGATCATCGGGATCGGCAATGCGCTGAAGCTGCTCGCCGAGCATCCGGAGGAATGGGCGAAGCTCCGGGCCAACCCGCGGCTGGCGAAATTCGCCATCGACGAGGTACTGCGCTTCGACTCGCCGTTCCAGTCCTTCTTCCGCACCACCGCGACGGACACTGAGTTCCGCGGCATCCGGATTCCGGCCGACACCAAGATCGCGCTCTTCCTCGGGGCCGCCAACCGTGATGCCGCGCAGTTCGGACCCGACGCGGACCGGTTCCGGATCGAGCGCGACGCCTCCAGCATGATCGCCTTCGGCAACGGCATCCACCGCTGCGTCGGCCAGCCGATTACCCGGCTGGAAATGGAGGTGGTGCTCACGTGGCTGGCGGAACACGTCGAGCGGCTGGAGCTCGACGGCGAACCGGTGCCCTTCCTGCACAACACGCTCAAGGGCTGGGAGTCGCTGCCGCTGCGGCTGGTGGCGGCCTGAACCCCAGGCTGGCCTCGGTAGTAACCAGGCTGCTTCCATCCGGGTCCGCGGCACGTCGTCCGGCCCGCACTAACGACGGCGGCGGGCGGGCTTGCGTGCGCCGGTAGACTGTGAGGCGCACCACTCTACCGGTGGTGCGGGGGAACCGTGCGAGTGGAGCGAAGGTGCATTCACAACTGCAATCCGCTGCCGGGCCGGTGCAGCGGCAGGCCTACACTGCCCATGAACTCCTGGACCAGGCCCGCAGCCTCGGGCAACAGCGAAGCCGGCGCGGCGGTACGGAGCGCGGGCTCAGGGCGGAGGGGCTGCGTCCGGTCGTCCGCGAATCCTGGGAACGTTCACTGACGTTTGCCGCCGATCCGGATTCGGCCGTGGCCCGGCTGGCGCTGGTCGAGGACGACTTGCTCGCCTACCGGCTGGATCATCCGCTGGCGGCCATTATGCCGGTCATCCGAAAGCTGCTGGTGGATCCCAGCCATGATTCGGGCATGCTCGTGGCAGTGGGCGACGAGCACGGCCGGCTGCTCTGGGTGGACGGCGATGCCGCCCTGAAGCGCCAGGCTGAAGCTATGCAGTTCGTCGCCGGCGCCGACTGGTCCGAACGCACCGTCGGTACCAGCGCCCCGGGCACCGCCCTGGCCCTGGGCCGCGGAGTGCAGATTTCCGGCGCCGAGCACTTCAGCCGCATCGTCCATCCCTGGAGCTGCACCGCCGTCCCCGTGCGCGATCCGGACAACGGGTCCGTCCTGGGCGTCGTGGACATTACCGGCCGCGAACAGGCCGTCGCCGCGCACACCCTCTCGCTCGTGCAGGCCACCGTTGCCGCGGCCGAAGCGCAGCTGCGGATCCACCGGCTGGAGCAGGCCGCTCGTCCGCGCCGCACCTCCGCTCCGGCCAAGCCCGGCACCGGCCTCCGCCAACAGGAGCACGGCAGTCTGCAGCTGACCGGGCGGGACCAGGGCCTGCTGGCCTTGGGCGGCCGCAGCATCGAACTTTCGCTCCGGCACACCGAGATCCTCGCGCTGCTGGCCCTGCATCCGGCCGGGCTGACCGCGGGCGAACTGGCGGCGCTGCTGTATCCCGATGCCAGCAGCACCACGCTGCGGGCGGAGCTGGTGCGCCTGCGCAAAATCCTCGCCGCTTTGGGCCCGCAGGCCGTCCCGCAGTCCCGCCCGTACCGGTTGCCGCTTCCGCTGCTGCTCGACGCGCGCCTGGTGCTCGATGACCTGCAGCGCGGAGCGCACCGGCGCGCCCTGGACCGGTACCGCGGCCCGGTGCTGCCGGCCTCGGAAGCCCCCGGCATCGTGCGCCTGCGTCAGGAAGTCAGCGCGAACCTGCGCGAAGCCCTGCTCAGCGACGCCTCGCCGGCCACACTGCTGCGCTACCTTCAGCTTCCGGAAGCGGAGTACGACGGCGATGCCTGGCGCACGGTACTGCGCCTCCTTCCAGCCCGGTCGCCCAAGCGTGCCGCCGTCGTGGCCCACCTGGACCGGATCGAAGCCGAACTCGCCTGACCCGCTTCGACCTTGGGACGGCCTGGTGTGCAGTCCGATGGAGCCTGCGTGGTAAGTTCCTGCGGTGGAAAACGAAATCCGGCCTTGGCCGGCGCTCTGGTCACTGGTCATCGGTTTCTTCATGATTCTGGTCGATACCACCATCGTGTCGGTGGCGAATCCCGCCATCATGACCGGGCTTCGGACCGACATCAACTCGGTCATCTGGGTCACGAGCGCCTACCTGCTGGCCTATGCCGTGCCGCTGCTGATCACCGGCCGGCTGGGCGACCGGTTCGGTCCGAAGAACCTCTACCTGGCCGGGCTGGTGCTCTTCACCGCTGCCTCCGCCTGGTGCGGGTTCTCCGGCGATGTCCAGATGCTCATCCTCGCCCGGGTCTTCCAGGGCCTGGGCGCCTCATTGATGACGCCGCAGACCATGTCCGTCATCACCCGCATCTTCGCCCCGGACCGGCGCGGTGCCGCGATGGGGTTGTGGGGCGCCGTTGCCGGCCTGGCCGCGCTCACCGGCCCGATCCTCGGCGGGCTGCTTGTCGATTCGCTCGGCTGGGAATGGATCTTCTTCGTCAACATCCCGGTAGGGGTCCTGGCCTTCCTGATGGCCTGGCGCTTCGTCCCGGCACTGCCGACCCACGCGCACACGTTCGACCTGCCGGGCGTGCTGCTCAGCGCGGCCGGAATGTTCCTGCTGGTGTTCGGCATCCAGCAAGGCGAGACCTACAATTGGGGAACCATCGCCGGGCCCATCAGCGTCTGGAGCCTGATCGCGGCCGGCATCGTCGTCCTGGCCGCGTTCATCCTGTGGCAGTCGCGCAACCGCCGGGAGCCGCTGCTGCCGCTGCGGATCTTCCGCGACCGGAACTTCTCGCTCGCCAACGGCGGCATCAGCACCGTCGGTTTCGCCATCACCAGCATGTCCCTGCCGCTGATCTTCTTCTTCCAGAGCGTGCGCGGCCTGACTCCCACCGAATCGGCGCTGATGCTCGCGCCCACCGCCGTGATCTCCGCTGTGCTCGCGCCGCTGGTCGGCCGGCTCATCGATACCGTGAACCCCAAGTTCTTCGCCACGACCGGACTGGTGCTGATGGCCGGCGGGCTGTCCTGGTATGCCTTGCTGATGACACCGGATGCCCCGCTCTGGCTGCTGCTCGTGCCCGCCGCCGTCCTCGGCCTCGCCAACGCCTGCATCTGGGGACCGCTGTCCACCACTGCGACCCGGAATCTCAGTCCGGCTGAGGCCGGTGCCGGCTCGGGCGTCTACAACACGACCCGTCAGGTGGGCGCCGTGCTGGGCAGCGCATCGATCGCAGCGCTCATGCAGGCACGGCTGGCCGCGGAACTTCCCTCCGGCACGAGCGTCTCAGGAGCGGAGGCCGAGGCCGGCGCTGCCGTCCTGCCCGGCTTCCTGCATGCAGGATTCGCGACGGCGATGGGCCAGTCGCTGCTGCTGCCGGCGGTTCTCGCCCTGGCCGGAGCCGTGATTACGCTCTTCTTCGCCCGCCCGCAGCCCGTCACTGGATGGGGCGAGCAGGATGCAACCTCCATGCAACGTTACCGCTCCTAGGCTCTCTGGCATGAGCGACTGGTCGACGATGACCGGCTCACGACTGCTGAAGGAGCGACAATGACGGTTTACGCACAGCCCGGCACCGACGGTTCACCGGTAAGCTTCAAGTCCCGCTACGAAAACTGGATCGGCGGCGAATGGGTTGCCCCGGTCAAGGGCCAGTACTTCGAGAACATCTCCCCCGTCACCGGCAAGCCGTTCTGCGAGGTCGCCCGCGGCACCGCCGAGGACATCGACCTGGCCCTGGATGCCGCGCACAAGGCCGCTCCCGGCTGGGGCAAGACTTCGGTCGCCGAGCGGGCCGCCGTGCTGAACCGGATCGCCGACCGGATCGAGGAAAACCTCGAGCTGCTCGCCGTCGCCGAAACCTGGGACAACGGCAAGGCCGTCCGCGAGACCCTGGCGGCGGACATCCCGCTGGCCGCCGACCACTTCCGCTACTTCGCCTCCGCGGTGCGCGCCCAGGAAGGCCGGCTGTCCCAGCTCGACGACGACACCACCGCCTACCACTACCACGAGCCGCTCGGCGTGGTCGGCCAGATCATCCCGTGGAACTTCCCCATCCTCATGGCCGTTTGGAAGCTGGCGCCCGCGCTCGCGGCGGGCAACGCCGTCGTGCTTAAGCCTGCGGAACAGACCCCGGCCTCGATCCTGGTGCTGATGGAGCTGATCGCCGACATCCTGCCCTCCGGCGTGGTCAACGTGGTCAACGGCTTCGGCGTCGAAGCCGGCAAGCCGCTCGCGTCCAGCCCGCGGATCCGCAAGATCGCGTTCACCGGCGAGACCACCACCGGCCGGCTGATCAGCCAGTACGCCTCGCAGAACCTGATCCCGGTCACGCTGGAGCTTGGCGGCAAGAGCCCGAACATCTTCTTCTCCGACGTCTCGGCCGAGAACGACGCGTTCTACGACAAGGCGCTGGAGGGCTTCGCGCTCTTCGCCTTCAACCAGGGCGAAGTGTGCACCTGCCCGTCGCGGGCGCTGGTCCAGTCCTCCATCTACGACTCGTTCATGGCGGACGCGCTGGCCCGCACCGAGAAGATCGTGCAGGGCAACCCGCTGGACACCGCGACCCAGATCGGCGCCCAGGCCTCCAACGACCAGCTGGAAAAGATCCTCTCCTACATGGACATCGGCCGCCAGGAAGGCGCCAAGGTCCTCACCGGCGGCGAGCGCAACATCCTCGACGGCGACCTGGCCGAGGGCTACTACGTCAAGCCCACGGTCTTCGAGGGTACGAACAACATGCGCATCTTCCAGGAAGAGATCTTCGGGCCGGTCGTCTCGGTGACCCGGTTCAACGACTACGCCGAGGCGATGCAGATCGCCAACGACACGCTGTACGGCCTGGGTGCCGGCGTCTGGAGCCGCAATGGCAACGTCGCCTACCGGGCCGGCCGCGAGATCCAGGCGGGCCGGGTGTGGGTGAACAACTACCACGCCTACCCGGCCGGCGCGGCATTCGGCGGCTACAAGTCCTCGGGCATCGGCCGCGAGAACCATGCGATGATGCTCGACCACTACCAGCAGACCAAGAACCTGCTGGTCAGCTACAACGAGAACAAGCTCGGGTTCTTCTAGGCCATGACCGCCAACCTGGAAGCGGCGGTGGCGATTCCCGGCGAGGATTTCTCCCGGGTCTCGCTCACCCCGTCCGCGGTCGAGCTGCTGCAGAAACTCTGGGACCTGCACGGGCCGCTGATGTTCCACCAGTCCGGCGGCTGCTGCGACGGGTCGTCCCCGATGTGCTACCCGGCGGGCGACTTCATCACTGCCGAAGCCGACGTACTGCTGGGCACCTTCAGACTGCCAAACCGCGGCGATCTGGAGTTCTGGATGTCGCGCGAGCAGTTCGAATACTGGAAGCACACGCACCTGACGGTGGATGTGGTCGACGGACGCGGCAGCGGCTTCTCGGTCGAGGCGCCGGAAGGCAAGCGGTTCCTGATCCGCTCCACCCTGATCGACGCGAACTGACCCGTAATACCAGCGAGGGCGGCCGGTCCATGAAAACCGGCCGCCCTTTCGCCTGCGCTACTGCTTCCGTGCGCAGCCGTGCGACGGCGGCGCGCACCTTTTCACGCGTCGCATTTGGTGCTTTCATAAAGTGGGGGTCAGGGTAGACCAACGATGGAGCAGGCAGTGGAAACGCAACTGCACGAAGATTCCCGTTCCTCTCCCACCCCGGATCCGGTACCTCAAGCTAGACGTTTCACCTCCTCCATCCACGGCGCCTGCCGGGTGTCGCCATGACCACCTGGAGCGGGGAGAATACGGCCGGCTCCGCCGGCGAAGGCGCGGTGACGCTGCTCGAGGGAACGTCCTTCTGCATCTCGTTTGCCAACGGGGACATGAATCCCGAGCGCCCGCACGGCTTTTTCTACCGCGATACCCGGTTCGTCTCGGACTGGCTGCTCACGATCAACGACCGTCCGGTCGAGCCGCTCGAAGCCATCGTCTTCGAACCCTACAACGCGGTCTTCATCGGTCGCGCCGAGCGCACGGACGGGCTGGCGGACAGCCACCTGCTGGTCGAGCGGCGCAGGAGCATCAACCTTGGCATCCACGAGGAAGTGACTGTCTCCAACTACTCCCGCGAGCCGGCAGCCTGCGAGCTGCAGCTGACAGTGGGGGCGGACTTCGCCGATCTGTTCGAGGTGAAAGCCGGCCTGAAGCAGGTCACCCATGCGCAGGGGGCGCAGCTGGTGGCGGACAACCTGGTCGTGGAATCCGAGGGCCTGCCGATGCGGGCCAGGCTCATCGTGGCCGCGGAAGGCGCCGAGATCGCCGGCAACCGCATCAGCTACAGCATGATCATCCCGCCGCAGGGGAACTGGACGGCGGCCATCACCGCGCTGCCGGACATGGACAGCAGCCTCTCCGTCGACGAGTTGGCCCAGCCGCGCCAGCAGGTGCACTCGTCGCTGCCCGAAGAACGGCTGATGGAATGGCGCCGGAACGCCCCGCTGGCTCAATTGCAGAACCAGGACTTCGAAAAGGTCCTCGACCAAAGCCAGGCCGACCTCGGCTCGCTGCGGATTTTCGACCCCGACCATCCCGGCCGGGTCGTGGTCGCGGCCGGGTCGCCGTGGTTCATGGCCCTCTTCGGCCGGGACTCGCTGCTGACGTCCTTCATGTGCCTGCCGCTCGACCCGTCCCTGGCGCTGGGAACGCTGCAGACCTTGGCCGAGCGGCAGGGCACGGAGGTGGATCCGCGCAGCGAAGAACAGCCTGGCAAGATCCTGCACGAGGTCCGGTTCGGAGCCAGCGTCGGCCAATTGCTTGGCGGAGACAGTGCCTACTATGGCTCGATCGATGCGACGCCCCTCTTCGTGACGCTTGCCGGAGAGTTGACCCGCTGGGGCTTCTGGCCGGAGGTCCAGGGATCCCTGATGCCCGCCGTCGACCGGGCCCTGGAGTGGGTCACCCGGTACGGCGACATCGACGGCGACGGTTTTGTGGAGTATGTCCGGGCCACCGAGAAGGGCCTGCTGAACCAAGGCTGGAAGGACTCCTGGGACGGCGTCAACTTCGCCGACGGCAGGCTGGCTGCGGCGCCGATCGCCCTCTGCGAGGTCCAAGGCTACGTCTACTCGGCCTACATCAGCCGCGCGCTGATGGCGCAGTGCGCCGGGGAGGCCGGCCTTGCCGCCGAGTGGGGCGAGCGTGCCGCCGCGCTGAAGAAGGAGTTCAATGAGCGGTTCTGGCTCGAGGACCGCGGCTGGTTCGCAATCGCGCTGGACCAGGACAAGCGTCCGGTGGATTCCTGCGCTTCGAACATGGGCCACTGCCTGTGGAGCGGCATCGTCGACAACGACAAGGCGGAACGCGTGGCCAAACGGTTGATGTCGCCCGAGATGTTCTCCGGCTGGGGCGTGCGCACACTCGCCACCGACATGGGCGCCTACAACCCGGCGAGCTACCATAACGGCTCGGTCTGGCCGCACGACAACGCCCTGATCGCCGCCGGATTGATGCGCTACGGCTTCATGGACGAGGCCCTGCAGATCGCCGGCGGACTGTTTGCCGCAGCCACCGCGTTCGGCGGACGCTTGCCCGAGCTGTTCTGCGGCTTCGACCGCAGGGCCTACCCCATGCCGGTCCCCTACCCCACCTCCTGTTCGCCCCAGGCATGGGCGGCAGCTGCCCCGGTGCACCTGATGCGGGTCATGCTCCGGTTCGACCCGTGCATGACCCACCACGGGCTGTGGCTGGCACCGCAGATTCCCGAGGAAATCGGGACGGTACAGGTCTCCAACATCCCGTTGGCCGGCGCCCGTATCTCGGTGCGGGTGGCGGACGGCACAACCGAGGTCGAGGGAATCCCCGAGTCCATCAGGCTGCACCGCGCACCGCGCAAACCCCTGGCCGACCTGCTCGACGTCTACGCCGGCCGGCCCAAGCCCTAGCAGGGAGCAACACCATGCGCATTGGAATCGTCGCCCCACCGTGGATCCCCGTTCCCCCGTCAGGCTACGGCGGCATCGAAGGGGTGGTCGACTCGCTCGCCAGGGAATTCACCATGGCCGGGCACGACGTGCGCCTGGTGGGGGCCGAGGGAAGCACCTGTCCGGTAGAACGGATCCCCGGCGTGCCGGCGCGGAAACTCACCGTCCTGGGTGCGAACGTCGACGAACTGGCCCACGCGGTCCTGGCGCACGAGGCGCTTTCCGACGTCGATATTATCCACGACCACACGCTCGCCGGCCCCTTGTCGCGCCACCGGCCGCCCGGCATCCCGCTGGTCACCACCGCCCACGGACCGCTGACCGGGGCGTTCCGCACGCTCTACCGGGCCATCGCGTTGCATGCGCCGCTGATCGCCATCTCCCGGCACCAGGCCGTGACTGCGCCCGAGGTGGCGGTGCGCCAGGTCATCCACCACGGCATCGACGCCTCCACCGTTCCAGTGGGCGGCGGCGACGGCGGCTACGCCTGCTTCCTGGGCCGTATGCATCCGGACAAGGGCCTCCAGCAGGCCATTGAAATAGCCCGTGAGGCCGACATCCCGCTGCGCATCGCCGCCAGGATGCTGGGAGCGTGCGAATGTGAATACTTCGACTCGGTCATCAAGCCCCTGATTCAGCCGCCGGTCGAATTCCTCGGCGAACTGAGCACGGCGGAAAAATATGAGCTCCTCGGCGGCGCCGTGGCGCTGCTGAACCCCATCCAGTGGCCGGAACCGTTCGGCATGGTGATGATCGAAGCCATGGCCACCGGCACCCCGGTCATCGCGACGCTGCGGGGTTCCGCGCCCGAAATTGTCGAAGACGGTACCACCGGCTTCCTCCGCAGCGGCAACCGCCAACTGGCCGCAGCGCTCCAGCAGGCCGGAACGCTGGACCGTGCACGCTGCCGGCAGGTCACCGAAACCTATTTCAGCGCCGCACGCATGGCCGAGGAGCACCTGCGGCTCTTCGCCGACGTAGCCGGCCGGCGCGTCCGCGGTTCTGCCAGTCCGGTCGGCGCCGCCTGAGCACGCACCCTGCGGCCGCCCGCAACGCCTTGTAGTCCGCGCGCCACCGCGCCACCGCGCCGCCCGCCTCAGCCCGCGAGGACCTGGACCAGGACCTCCTCGCCCAGCAGGCGCATGGCCGGGTTGTCGTCCGACGCCGACAGCAGGGCCGTGGCCATCGACAGCGCCCAGCCGCGCGCCCGCCGCCAGGTGGCCGCATCAACCGGCGCAGCATCATTGACCCGGTGCTGGAAGATGCGCCGGCCCGCCTCGTCGAAGACCAGCCAGGCCGCGGCGAGATCCGTGGCCGGATCCCCCGCGGTCAGGTCGCCGAAATCGATCACGGCCGCAAGCCCGCCGCCAGCCAGGATGAGGTTCTCCGGATGCAGGTCCCCATGCAGCCAGATCGGCGGGCCCTGCCACGGCGGCGTGTCGCGCAGGTCCGGCCACAGCCGCTCCACTTCGCCCCTGTAAGGAATGAGGCCGGTTGCAAGCCGTGCCCGGACATGCTCGTCCCGGCTGGCCAGCGGCACACCGCGGACGGGGTTGTACGGGGCGTCGGCCGGAGCCGGACGGTGGAAGGCCGCCACGAAGGCTCCAAGGTCCGCCGCTGCCTGGCGCCGCTCCCCCACGGGGACGCGCGCCGCCGTCGTACCTTCAATCCACGGCACCACGGACCACGGCCGGGGAAACAACGACGACGGTCTGCCGCACCGCAGCGGGGCCGGCGTGGCGATGCCCAGACCCGCGGTCAGCTGGGGCAGCCACTGCTGTTCGTGCTGCAGCAGCGGCACCGCCGCTTCCCGGCGCGGCAGCCGCACCGCCAGCCCGCGGCCGAGGCGGAACATCGCGTTGTCCCAGCCATTGGGCGCAAGCTGCAGCGGCAGCGACGCCAGATCCGGCGCCTGCCCGGCCAGCAGCCGGCGCACCAGCGGCACGGTGATGTCGATGTCGGCGGCGGGCATGAGGGCCATCCCGCCATTAAACCCCGGCTGCTCCGGCTTGGCGCTGGACCAAACCGGAGCAGTAGCGGGCGGTTCTGCCGGAGTAGAAACCCGGGGGCCGGGCGCTAGCCCTGGACGCCGAGCCGTTCGAAGATGAGCTCGCGCACCCGGCCGGCGTCGGCCTGGCCGCGGGTGGCTTTCATGACGCCGCCGACGATGGCGCCGGCGGCCTGGACCTTGCCGCCGCGGATCTTCTCGGCCACGTCCGGCTGGGCGGCGAGGGCGGCGTCGATCGCCTCGAGCAGCGGGCCGTCGTCGGACACGACCGCGAGGCCGCGCTTTTCGATGACTTCCTCGGGCGTGCCTTCGCCGGCGAGGACGCCGTCCAGCACCTGGCGGGCCAGCTTGTCATTGATCTTGCCGGCCTGGACCAGCTTGTCCAGCTCGACGATCAGCTCGGGGCTGACGCCGACGTCTACCGGATCCACTTCGGCTTCCTTGGCACGGCGCGAGATTTCGCCCATCCACCACTTGCGGGCGACGGCGGCGGAAGCACCTGCGGCGATCGTGTCCTCGATGGCGTCCATCACGCCTGCATTGACGACATCGCGGAACTCGGCATCGGAGTAGCCCCACGCCGCCTTGAGCCGCTTGCGCCGCTCGGCCGGCGGCTCGGGCAGGCGGCCGCGCAGTTCCTCGATCCACTCCGGCGTGGTCACCACGGGCACCAGGTCCGGCTCCGGGAAATACCGGTAGTCATCCGCATCCGACTTCGGACGGCCGGAAGTGGTGGACCGGGTGTCCTCATGCCAGTGCCGGGTCTCCTGGGTGACCTTCTGGCCGGCGTCCAGGACGGCCGCGTGGCGCTGGATCTCGAAGCGGACCGCGCGCTCCACCGAACGCAGCGAGTTCACGTTCTTGGTTTCGGAGCGGATGCCGAATTCCGTGGTGCCCTTGGGCATCAGCGAGACGTTGGCGTCGCAGCGGACATTGCCGCGCTCCATGCGGGCATCCGAGACGCCGAGGTTCTTGACGATCTCGCGGATGGCGGCAACGTAGGCACGGGCCAGCTCCGGTGCACGGGAGCCGGCGCCGACGATCGGCTTCGTCACGATTTCCACCAGCGGCACACCGGCGCGATTGTAGTCCACCAGCGAGTACTCGGCACCCTGGATGCGGCCCGTGGCGCCGCCCATGTGCGTGAGCTTGCCGGCGTCCTCCTCCATGTGCGCGCGCTCGATCTCGACGCGGAACACCTCGCCGTCCTCCAGCTCGATGTCCAGGTAGCCGTCGTAGCAGATCGGGTCCTCGTACTGCGAGGTCTGGAAGTTCTTCGGGGTGTCCGGGTAGAAGTAGTTCTTCCGGGCGAAGAAGCAGGACTCCGCGATCTTGCAGTTGAGGGCCAGGCCGATCATGATCGAGTACTCGACCGCGGCCTTGTTGACCACCGGGAGCACGCCCGGCAGGCCGAGGTCCACCGGGGAAACCGCGGTGTTCGGCTCGTCGCCGAACACGTTCGGGGCGGCGGAGAACATCTTGGTCTTCGTGTTGAGCTCCACGTGGACCTCGAAGCCGAGCACAGGGTCGTACTTCTCCATGGCCTCGTCGAAGGACAGGATTTCATCCGTAACAGCGGTCATTAGTTGGCTCCTGACATGGTTTCGGCTGCGGCCAGGTCCGGGGCCTGGGCCAGCAGCGGCCCGCCCCACTTCTCTTCCAGCAGCGATTCAAGCACGTGGCCCGCCCGGTACAGCCGGGCATCTTCGCGGGCCGGGGCGAGGAACTGGATGCCCACGGGCAGCCCGTCCGCCAGGCCGCCGGGCACCGAGATGCCGGGCACGCCGGCGAGGTTGGCCGGGATGGTGGCGACGTCGTTCAGGTACATGGCCAGCGGATCGTCCAGCTTCTCGCCCAGCTTGAACGCCGTGGTCGGCGCCGTCGGAGAAATCAGCACGTCGGCCTTCGCGAAGGCGGC
Organism: Arthrobacter crystallopoietes BAB-32; assembly: GCF_000328305.2. GTDB lineage: Bacteria > Actinomycetota > Actinomycetes > Actinomycetales > Micrococcaceae > Crystallibacter > Crystallibacter crystallopoietes_A. The sequence goes on from NZ_ANPE02000121.1 coordinate 17,150, forward strand.
ATCGAAGTCCCGCTGGACCAGGGTGCGGACCTTCTGCGCCGAGCCGTAGTAGGCGTCGTAGTAGCCGGCCGAGAGGGCGTAGGTGCCCAGGATGATGCGCCGCTTGACCTCGTCGCCGAAACCGGCGGCGCGGGTCGCGCCCATGACGCGCTCGATGGTCATCGGGCCGTCGGCGGGCAGCACCCGCTGGCCGTACCGCACGCCGTCGAACTTGGCCAGGTTGGAGGAAGCCTCGCTCGGCATGATCAGGTAGTAGGCACCGAGTGCGTAACGGAAGTTCGGGCAGGAAACCTCCACGATCTCCGCTCCTGCGCCGCGCAGCAGCTCAAGGGATTCGTCGAAGCGCGCCTGCACTCCGGCGTCGTACCCTTCACCCTGCAGCTCGCGCACCACGCCGATCCGCAGCCCGCGCACGTCGCCGGTCCGCGCCGCCTCGGCGAGCGAACCGACCGGGTCCGTCAGGGACGTGGAATCGTGCGGATCGTGGCCGCCGATGACCTCGTGCAGCAGCGCCGAGTCCAGCACCGTGCGGGAGACCGGGCCGATCTGGTCCAGCGAGGACGCCATGGCGATCGCGCCGTACCGGGAGACGCCGCCGTAGGTCGGCTTCACGCCCACCGAACCGGTGACCGAAGCGGGCTGGCGGATCGAACCGCCGGTGTCCGTGCCCAGGGCCAGCGGCGCTTCGAATGCTGCCACCGCCGCCGCGGAACCGCCGCCGGAGCCGCCGGGGATGCGGCCCAGGTCCCAGGGGTTCCGGGTGGGGCCGTAGGCCGAGTGCTCGGTGGACGAGCCCATCGCGAACTCATCCAGGTTGGTCTTGCCGAGCATCGGCATCTTCGCCGCGCGGATCTTCTTGATCACGGTCGCGTCGTAGGGGCTCATCCAGCCCTCGAGGATTCTCGAACCGGCCGTGGTCGGCTGGCCCACCGTGACAATCAGGTCCTTGATAGCGATCGGCACGCCGGCCAGCACGGGCAGCTCTTCGCCGGCGGCGCGGGCCTTGTCCACGTCCGCGGCAACCGCCAGCGCTTCCTCGGTGTTCACGTGCAGGAACGCGTTGACGTTGCCGTCGACCTCGGCGATGCGGTCCAGATGCGCCTGGGTCACCTCGACGGAGGAGACGTCCTTGGCAGCCAGCATTTCGGCCAGCCGCGCGGCGCTGTGTCGGGTCAGTTCACTCATGTTCCTACTCCTCGTCCAGAATGGCGGGGACCTTGAAGCGGCCGTCGGCCGAATCCGGTGCGCCGGAAAGGGCCTGCTCGTTGGTCAGCGTCTCGCCGACAACGTCCTCGCGGAAGACATTGGTCAGCGGAATCGGGTGCGATGTGGCCGGCACGTCGTCGCCGGCGGCCTCCTGGACGGATTTGATCGAGTCAACGATGACATCGAGTTCGCCGGCCATCCGGTCCAGCTCAGCATCGGTCATCTCAATGTGGGCCAGCCGCGCCAAATGCGCCACGGCCTCACGGTTGATCTCAGACATGAGTCTCCCTGTGAATGGTTTGGGTGTTCTCGAACCAGTCTACTTCTTGGCAGCTGCCCTCCCCCGACCGTCCGGGCACGCGCGCCCTTCAGCCCGCCAGTTCCTTGACGAAGACCAGCAGGCCGATGTCCTCGCCCGGCACGGACCAGTCCCGCTCCGGAGCGCGGACAAACCCGAGCGACTCATACAGCCGGTGGGCGCCGGCCATGTTGTCCACGCTGGTCAGGCTCACCGTGTGGACACTGTCCAGCGTGCGCGCGTAGTCCACAATGGCCTGCACCAAGGCCCGGCCGACGCCGCCGCGCTGCAACTGCGGATCCACGGCCAGCATCCGGAACTCAAGTTCGCCGGCCCGCGCAATGTCCGAGTACGCCTCCCCTTCCAGCGACAGGGCCACGGAGCCCGCGACGCGCCCGTCCACTTCGGCCACCCAGACAATCGCGTGCTCGGCACGGTGGGCAACGTCACCCAGCGTCTGCAGGTATTCATCCTCTTCGCGCAGGTGTCCGCCGGCCAGGTACGCCTGCTGCGTAATTCGGGCGACGTCGTCGTAATCAGCCGCAGTGGCGGGGCGGATGGTAATGCTCATGAAGCGGCAGCGGTCCTTTGGGAGTCGGGGAAAGTACGACGGCGGTCGTCAGCCTTTCAATTGTGCCTCACCGGCCGCTGTGGCAGTTCCGGCGCCACCCGCCGCTCCAGCGCGGCCACGGCTTCCGGCGGCAGGGCCAGCAGCCCGTCGAGTTCCTTCCGCGCGCGGCGGTAGGCCAGCTGGCGCTCGGCCGGGGTTCCGGCGCGGTCCACGGCCATCGTCAGGAGCCGCCGCGCCGTGTTCAGCCGCTGGCGCTCGGGACCGGTGAAGTGCTGGTCCTTGATCCGGCGGGCCTCGCGCTCGGCGATCTCGAAGGCCACCTCGAATGTGCGCACGGCATCGCGGTACTCCTGCAGCCGTTCCGTGGTGGAGATGTCCTCTGCCTGCTGCGGACGCAGCCCGTCGGCGGCGCGCTTGGCCCGCAGGAATTCCACGGTCAGCGGTTCGCGCACGTCCGACATCATTGGATAGTCGATCAGCTTGGCAACGTCCAGCTCGTACTCCAGCCAGCGCGCGTTGACGGCGTCGTGGTCCGCCATGACTGCGGCGGTGTCCCGGCGGAGCTGGTCCAGCCAGGCCGCGGCACTGTCCCGCCGCTCCCGCTCGGCCCGGGCCTCTGCCTGTCGGTGGACCTTGTGCCTGTGATGGCGCTTCCGACCGCGGCGGAAGCGTTCTCCCACGCTGGAGAACACGGCGAAGCCCACCCAGATCATCCACCAGGGAAAGCCATCAGCGAAGAGCTCATCCACGGCCGCTCACCCTTACATGGTGGCATGCAGCGACCGGGCACTCAACGCTGCCAGCTCCGATGACGCCGGCCCGCCGAGTCAGGCGCGGCGGTAGGCGCTGCCGTCCCGTTCCCGGTCCAGGCAACGGTAGTCCACCAGCGCCCGGCGGAGCTTCGGAACATCGTTGGTGAACTCAGCCAGCCTGACGTTCAGCTCCCTCTCCGTCAGAGTCTGGTCCGGGCCGATCACCCGGTCCCGCAGGTAGTGCAGGACCTTCAGCCGGTCCGAAGCCCGGCGCGGGAGCACGTCGATGCGCCCGTCCGGCAGGAACCGCTCCGGGCCGGCCGGCTCTGTCCGCCGGCCAGCAGCCAAGGCTGCCTTGAAGACCTCGCCGTCGGCGAGCAACCGGCCGGCCTCGTCCCGCACCAGGCCGGAGCCGACGAGCCTGCTGCGTTCCTTCGGCGTCATCACCGGCTGCTGGCCCAAGACCACCGCCGCATACAGCTCGCGCAACCGGTGGCTGGCGAGGGCGGACAGCAGCTGCTGCCACCCCGCTGCCGCGGTGACCTGCCCCGCGTCGCGTGGTTCCGGCGTCGTACCTGTGGACATCCCTGGCCTCCGTTCAGGCTTCCCCTGTCTCCAGCAGCCGGACGAAGCCCTCCTCGTCCAGGATCTTCAGCCCCAGCTGCTCGGCCTTGTCCAGCTTGGAACCGGCGTTCTCCCCTGCCACCACGTAGTCGGTCTTCTTGGAGACCGAGCCCGACGCCTTGCCGCCGCGGGTGATGATGGCTTCCTTCGCTTCATCCCGGCTGTAGTGCTCCAGCGAGCCAGTGACGACGACAGTCAGGCCCTCGAGCGTGCGCGGCTTGGATTCATCCACCTCGTCTGCCATCCGGACCCCGGCCTTAGCCCACGAGTCGACGATCTCGCGGTGCCAGTCCACCGCGAACCACTCCTTCAGTGCTGCCGCAATGATCGGACCAACCCCGTCGACGTCCGCCAGCTGCTCCTCGCTGGCAGCACGGATGGCATCCATCGAGCCGAACGCCGTAGCCAGCGCACGGGAGGCCGTGGGGCCGACATGCCGGATGGACAGCGCCACCAGCACCCGCCAGAGCGGCTGGCTCTTGGCCTTCTCGACTTCCCTGAAGAGCTTCTGCGTGTTGGCTGAGGGCTTAGACGGGGTCTTTGCGGTTGGCTTGGACCAGAAATAGGGAACGAGCTCCCACTCGCCGGTACCGGCACCCTTGGAACGCTTTTCCCGCCAGACTTTGACTTCGGCGAGCGAATCGCGCAGCGTGGCGTCCCCGGCATCCTCCGCGAGCTCGAAGATCCGGGCCTCATTCGTCAGGACGCCCGGGCCTTCGGGCGCCGGGTGACCGCCAACCGTCGCCGGATCCGGGCCCGGACCAGCGGTCAGCGCCATGGCTGCTTCCCAGCCCAGTGCCTCGATGTCGAAGGCGCCGCGGCCCGCCAAATGGAACACGCGCTCCCGCAGCTGCGACGGGCAGGACCGCGCATTCGGGCAGCGGATGTCCACGTCGCCTTCCTTGGCCGGTGCCAGCGGCGTGCCGCAGGAGGGACAGGCAGCCGGCATGACGAACTCGCGTTCAGAGCCGTCCCGCAGGGCCACCACCGGGCCGACGATCTCGGGGATCACGTCACCAGCCTTGCGCAGCACGACGGTATCGCCGATCAGGACGCCCTTGGCCTTCACCACGTCCTGGTTGTGCAGGGTGGCCATCTCCACAGTGGAGCCGGCGACCTTGACCGGCTCCATCACGCCGTATGGCGTCACCCGTCCGGTGCGGCCCACGTTGACCTGGATGTCCAGCAGCTTCGTGTGGACTTCCTCGGGCGGGTACTTATAGGCCACCGCCCAGCGCGGTACGCGTGAGGTGTGGCCGAGCGCGCGCTGCAGCCCGAAATCGTCCACCTTGATGACGATGCCGTCGATCTCGTGGAGCAGGTCGTGCCGGTGGTCGCCGAAATGCTCGATGAACTTGAGCACCTCGTCGTAGCTGTCCAGCACCTTGAAGTAGGGACTCGTCGGCAGGCCCCATTCGCGCAGGAGCTCATATGTTTCGGACTGGCTGGCCGCCTTGAGTCCTTCCCTGGCTCCGATACCGTGAACGAACATGCTCAGCGGCCGCTGCGCGGTCAAGGCCGGATCCTTCTGCCGCAATGACCCGGCGGCGGCGTTCCGCGGGTTGGCGAACGGCGCCTTGCCGGCTTCCACCATCTGCTCATTGAGCGCGAGGAAAGCCTTCGAGGGGATGAAGACCTCTCCGCGAATCTCGACCTCGGCCGGGTGGTCCGACCCCTCAAGAGTGCGTGGAATTTCCTTAATGGTCAGCGCATTGTGGGTGATGTCCTCACCGGTATGGCCGTCGCCCCGGGTCGCGGCGCGGACCAACTCGCCATTCCGATACAGCAGATTGACTGCCAGGCCATCGATCTTGACCTCGCTGAGCCACTTCAGCTCATCCAGCCGGCCCTGCTTCTCCACGGACGCCGTGGCGCGGCTGATCCAGACCTGGAGTTCCTCCAGGGAAAAGACGTCTTCCAGGGAGTACATTCGCTGCAGGTGTTCCACTGGAGCGAATGCCGCCGAGACCTCGCCGCCGACTTCCTGCGTGGGCGAGTCATTTGCCACCAGTTCGGGGTTCAGCGCCTCTATTTCCTCGAGCCGCCGGTAGAGCCGGTCGAACTCGGCGTCCGAGACCAGCGGTGAGTCTTCGTTGTAGTACGCGTACCGGTAGCGCCGCACGTCCTCGGTCAGCTGCTCGTATTCTTCCCGTATGTCTTGGCTGGGAATTTCGTCCGTCTGCGGTTCGACTTTGCTCACCCTTCCTATCTTGCCCTAACGTTGAGAGCTCGCCACGGAAGCCTGCCAATGTCAGCAGCTGCCATAGTCCACGCCTGCTGAACCAACCCCGCCTGATGCTGCTCCCAAGCTGCTGCCCGTGGCAGTTCCAACCGCGGGATCCGGGGGTAAAGTTCCTCGTGCGTACTCACCTCGCCGATGGCCGGCGTTTGCTTCGAATAAGGCCGGAGGCGCCTGTTGTGCTTGGTTCCGGGTAGTTCCGGCGCGGTGGAATAGTAGGTGTGCCCAGTGGGGGTGGTCGTCTCCACGGTGTGGCGTTCGGCTTCGACTGGCCGCTGGCTCCAGCCTGGTGTTTCCATCGCCAAATTGCACGCTTCGCACAGTCCCTGCCCGTTTCCGGCCGTGGTCAGACCGCCGTCCGCGTACGCAATGACATGGTCAAAATGCCTAATTGGCGCATCACACCACGGTGTACGGCAAACCGCGTCGCGGGCCCGGATGAACCGGCGTAATCCCTCCGGCATGATCCGCGCCCTCGAGTCCATGCCCACCAGCTGCCCAGTTACGGGCGCAGTGTACAACCGCCGAATGGCTACCTTCACCGCATCCGGGACAGCCGTCTCTGCGGCGCCGGGATCCGCCGAAGCGGCAGCAAGCGCCCCGTCACTGTTAACCACGCCGCCGGTACCGCTGTCCCTGATGTCTGTGGGGCCGGTGGGGCGGAGCAGGTTGCGTGCGTATTGGGCCGGGACAGTGCCATATCCGCTGAGATAAGCCGGCTCGCTTGAGCCCTGCAGCAACGTTCGATCGGTCATCACCAATTGGATTTCAATGTCGGCCGGGCTGGCCGCCGCGCGTCCTGTCACTCGTTCGACTAGGGTGTCGGCCATAATTTGGCCACGGCTGCGCTGGTCACCGGCGGCCCTCAGCCGGTCCGCTTCACCAGATAACGCGGCGTTGACCGCCACCCCGGACCTCACCGGCAGCAAGGCGGTGAGGCAGGCCATGGTGTCGGGCGCCGGTCGGCAGGAGACATGCCGGTCCTCCGCTGCCTTCGAGGCCCGGGCCACGAGCGCGTGGGGATCCCGTGCGTACGCGGCTCGTTTCGCCGTCTCGGCCAGCTTCCGGTCGCCTACGCCTTCAAGCGCTGATGGGTTCCCGGCCACGATTTCATCCACCGCGGCTCGGTCTTCAACCGTTAGGCAGGCTGTTTCCCGAACCAGGATGGTAGCCCGCCACTCGTTCAACTGCCCGGTCTTCAATGCCGCCATGGTATGCGGCATTTCCTTGACCAATGCGTTCGCCAAACCCAACAGGCGCCCACCCTTCCGCGGAGACTCCCGCCGAGCCAGCGCTACCTCTCGGCCGACGCCCCGGCCCTGCTTGTCTGCCGGCACGCCCTTCCTTGCCTCGGACTCGCGGCGGAAACGGTCCAACGCAACCGCGTCCGCCGCCTGCCGTGCTGCAGCGGCTGCCTTCAGATCCTCCAGCGCCCGCAGCCGGTCCACCAGCGCCGCCCCATCCAGTCCGTCAGCGTCATCTCCGCCTTCAGTCAGCATCTGGCACCAGGCATGGAGTGTCGCAACATCCAACGGTTCGCCGGGCGGGTCACCATTGCTCCCACCCTGATCGGACGGAACGTCCCCGGGATCGGCCGAGGATGAGGTGATGGAGACTGGTTTATCGAACATATCTTCGATATTATTCTAATGTGATCGAAGACACAATGGTTCTGTTAGGGAAGTGTGGAAACGAAGGGAAGGACAATGAGATGCAGAACAAGCGGGACACAGTCCGCCCATTACGGGAACCGCCTAACACGCAGAAGGCGAAAGCGATTCAGTCCTCGGCGTCGGCCTGCGCATCGAGCAGCGGCAGGTCGGCCGCCGTGACCAAATGGGAGGTAACCGCGTGTTCCACCAGGCGTGCGCGGCGGTTGGACGCCAGCTTGCCGCCTCCGCCGCGCAGTCCGACCACGCCGACCCGGTCCAGTTTGTCGCAGACATTGTCCAGCTTGCGGTTGAATTTGGTCATCGGCCAGCCGAGCCGGGCGGCCGCTTGGGTCGAAGACGGGATCGAGCTCAGTCCAGTGCCGTCCCTTCTCAGCATGGGCTCTGCCAGAGCGACAATGAGCGCCTTCTGCGAGTCAGTAAAAACCACCGGCCCGATGGTCGTCTCCCCCACCGTGTCATGGGCGCGTGCTTCCTGCCGGAACGCCGGAGTCTTGACATGAACGGAAAGCTCGTAGGTGGTTGGCCCGGCCGTAAAGACGACATTGGTCTGGCTGAAGACCATCGGAATCCGGGCACCCGGCGCCAACCAGGCCTGCATGCCTCCGCTGCTGTCCGCAATGGTCGCCGAGATCATCGAGCCCACGTTCGACATCCACCACATGCCGTCGTAGCGCGCGAGCTCCAGGAACTTCCGGTGCAGGTACGGGTTGTCATCGATCTCCAGATCGCCCTCTCGCCCGATGCAGAAAACTTCATCATCCCTGGCTTCGAACCATTCGCCGCAGAACTCGATCCTGAGTTCCGCTCCGACGCTTGCCCCCATCGTGTGATTCTTCCCTTCCGATCCATCGTTTCAGCCGCTGAGCCGGCTTCCCGGGCGGCAGTTCAAGGCCCCCCGGTTGTTACTAGGTCAGTCCGCGCAGCCGCGGACCGGATCCGACGATTTCCCGTTGGCCCGCAGCACCACTACTTCGATGCAGGTCCGGTCATTTTCGGCAACGGGAACGGTGACGGTGTCCTCGCGGGTCCGTTCGGGCTCGCCCTTGCCCAAGGCGGTGACCGGGGTCCAGATGAACATGTCCCCGTCCCGCTCGTCCGGATTGGTCCAGCTGAAGGTGGCCCGGCCGGCGTCGATCTTTCCGTCAAGATCCTCAGGCGGCACGATGTTGCCGGCCAAACCGTCAATTGCATTGGCGGGCGGCTGGCTGACCGGCGGCGGCGCTGCTTCCTCTTCCGGGGCAGGCATGTTGACGATAGCGGCGGCTCCGCCCACAAGCACCAACGCAGCGGCAGTCGCGCCAATGATGGCCAGCGGCTTCCGTTTTCCACGGCCGACGGCGGAGTCCTCCGCGGGCTGTTGGGTTCCGCTTGGCATGGCCGGGGCGGCTTGCCGCAGCACGGTGGCGTCGTCGGCCGCGGGGCAAGCGCCGTCCTGCCCGGGCCGCCGGGCCGTGGTGTCCGCACCACTGGCGGCAGGAACGGTACGGGTGGTGTCCCGGTCCGGGAAGACGGGACGTGCCAGCGTGGGCGAACGCGTGGTGCCGTCCGGGTCTATCGAGACCACCTGGCGGACCCGGGTGGCATCGCCGTGTTCGTCGGCGGGGGCATCGTCTGCGGCATGGGCCTCTTCGAGCACTTCGAACGGCGTTACCGACAGATTCAGTTCCGCCTGGATCCGCTGCAGGGCCAGCGCGAAGGCGTGCGCCGAGCGGAAGCGCGACGACGGGGACTTCGCCATGGCCGTGGCCAGCGCCAGTTCCAGCGATTCGGGGACATCGGCGCGCCGCAGCGAAGGCAGCGGCGCCGTCGCGATGCGGCTCATCAGTTCGCGCTGGGAGTTGTCCCCGCCCGGCCGCACGAAGGGCGAACGCCCGGCCAGCAGCGTGTAGAGCGTGGCGCCGAGGGCCCAGACGTCGATCTTGGTGCCGTCGGCATGGTCGCTGTGGAAGGCTTCGGGCGGCGACCACGGAATGGACATGCCGGCGTCGTCGTCGGCGCTGTCCATGGTGCCGGAAATGCCGAAGTCGGTCAGCGCCGGCCGGTTGTAGTCGGTGACCAGGATGTTGGCAGGCTTGATATCGCGGTGCACGATGCCGGCACGGTGCGCGGTTTCGACGGCGGAGGCCACCTGGACGCCGAGCGAGAGCACCTCGTCCACACCGAGCGGGCCGCGCCGGTACCGCGCATCGAGGCTCGGCCGCGAGCAGTACTCCATGGCCAGGTAGGAATGGCCGTCCGCTGTGATGTCCGCTTCGTAGATCGTCACGATAAACGGGTGGGTGGACAGCTGGGCCATCAGGTTGGCTTCGGATTCGAAGCGCCGGCGCGCGCCCTCCGTCTTCAAGTCGGCAATGAGGACCTTGACCGCGACCTTGCGCTTCGGCCGGTCCTGCTCGTAGAGGTAGACGTCGGAGAAGCCGCCGGACCCCAGCAGGCTGACGTAGCGGTAGCCGTCAATGGCAGGCGGCGGCGCAGGCGGACGCTTGGAACTCACAGCAGGTCCTCGAAACGCAGGGAGACGCCGTCGCCCAAGTCGGCGATGTCGCCGTCGAACAGGATCATGGACTCGCCCTGGCCCAAGCGGCGCGGCGGCTGCCCATCGCGGATCAGCATGGTCCCGTTGGTTGCCTTCAGGTCGCCGAGGATGACGTGCCAGCCCTCCAGCCGTACCTCCAGGTGGGATCGCGAGATGTCGCCGCTGACGCTGCGGACCTGGACCAGCTGGGGCATGACGCTGCCCTGGACCCGGGAGGCGGACGGCTGCCGGCCCACGATGACCGGACGGTCCAGTTCGATGACTTCGCCGGAAGACAGGCGCATCTTGCCCAGGCTGGGCCGCTTGACCTCGCGGGCGTCATGGGCCAGCGGCGCCGCGCAACTGGAGCAGGACGCGCGGGTCGGCGGGTTGGCGTGGCCCTGCGGACAGACTCGGGCCAACACCATCGGGCCCGTTGCCGGCGGCTCAGCCGCAGCGGCCCCGGCCGGAGGACTTGCTGCCAGGTCCTTCAGGTCGCTTCGCATCAGTGTTTGGCCGTCATGGTCGCCTTTGGGTGCAGGCAACATGGGCCCGGCTGTAGGGGAAGGCACGTGTTGAGCGGCCTCGGCAGCCTTCGATTCCGCCGCGCGTGCACGGGCAGAGGCGGACGGGGTCAGCCAGGGAACGGAGTCGATCAGGCTGACGGCGGGCGTCTCCGGGGCTGGCGGTTGCGGCACCGTACGGGCCGGCATGCCGCTGGCGACGGCGGGCGTCGGGGTTACGGGGTTTGGCTCGGCCGTTTCCGGAACAGTGTTCGCCGGCAGGTTCGCCCGCTGGGCCTTGGTATGAACGACCGTCTCTTCGAGGTCCTCCTCACCGGCGCCGGTCGGTGCCTCCGCATCCTCGTCTCCCGGCGAGAGGATCGTGTCGGCTGTGGCGGGAGCATCCAAGCCGTCCAGGTCATAGACGCCCGTCTGTTCGAGTGCCTCGGGCACGTCCGGCGTTGCCGGACCGCGGCCGGAGTCCTGCTGCCGGGCTTCTCCGGGCCGATCGCTCGGGCCGGCAGGGTCAACTTCAGCCGCCGGGGCTTGGCTGGAAGGCTCAGCTGCGGAAACGATGGAGGCGCTTACAGGTGCCGCGACCATGGGAGCTCCCGCCGGCGAAACCACAGCTCGTTCGGCACCCACGGTGCCCGCGCCGTCGTCGTTTCCCACCCGGATGCCGCCCAGCTGCACCACGCCTTCGCTCAACGGCAGCCAGCGGCACTGGCCTTCCTTGCCCTCGTTGATGACGACGTCGAAAAGTTCCTGCTCGGGCAGCAGCCGCTCGGCCCAGGTGGTGACACCCTTGCCGGAGAGCTCGGCCGCTCCGGCGTTGCCGTCGGCGTTGACCACCACGTCGCCGCGCAGGATGGTGTGCAGCTGGCCGCTGAAGGACACGATCGCGAATTCAGGCAGCGCCGAGAGGTCGCTTCCGTAGGCGTTGATCACAGCGCCCAGGACGGACTGCAGGGTCGGCTGGCCGGCCAGCACGTCCCACAGTTCGTGGACCACTTCATCCCGCGCCCCGCTGTCCAGCAGCACAATGGTGCCGCCGCGGACCAGGCCCAGCCAGGGGCCGGGACGGTAGGAAACGGCTGCCATCAGAGCTCCCCCTCGGTCGGTGCTGTGCCCGGCCCGCCCGGGAGCGGCCGAGGCAGTGTGTTGGATTCCTCCGCCTCCGGACGCGGCGCGGTGGCCTCTTGCTCGGCTTCCCGGGCGGTATCCGCCGCGTCGACCACCAGCACGGTGATGTTGTCGCGGCCGCCGGAACGGAGCGCGGCCTGGATCAGGGCCTGCACGGCGTCCTGGGGCCGCGGCGTGGATGTCAGGATCGAGTAGATATGCGCATCACTGACCTCGGACGTCAGCCCGTCGGAACAGATCAGCAGCCGGTCCCCGGGTTCCACCGGGAGCATCCAGAAGTCCGGTTCGGCGTCATCGCCGGTGCCGAGTGCGCGGGTGACGACGTGCCGGCGGGGGTGCACCAGCGCTTCCTGCGCGGTGATCCGGCCGGCTTCCAGGAGCTCCTGGACTTCGGAGTGGTCGATGCTGACCTGCTCCAGCTTGCCCTGGTTCAGCCGGTAGGTCCGCGAGTCGCCCACGTTGAACACCAGCCAGTACGGCATGTTGCGCTCTTCCACCAGCGCCGCGCCGGTGACCGTCGTGCCGGCACGGGAGGCGGCGGCAATCCGGATCCGGCGGTCGGCATCGACCAGCAGCTGCTGCATCTGCGCGGCGCCGAGGGGACGTTCCCGGGCATACTCGGCCAGGGTTTCCACGCAAATGCGGCTCGCGACCTCGCCGGCCTCGTGGCCGCCCATGCCGTCAGCCACGGCGAACAGCGGGGCCGCCGCGACAAAGGAGTCTTCGTTGAGTTCCCGGCGCAACCCCCGGTCCGTGCCTGCTCCGACGGTGAGTCGGATGGAGTCAATATGCCGTTCTTGGTCGCTGGTCATGCCTGCCCAATGATGAAGCTGCGGTCGCCGAAATGCACTGTGTCTCCGATCAAGGCTTGGGCGGGGCTGCCCGGCGTGAGCTGCTGGCGGACACCGTCCGCGCCGGTGACCGCGGTGCCATTGGTGGAGTTGCGGTCTCCGACCCAGACGGTATTGCCCTCCACGCGCAGCTGCAGGTGCGTCTTCGACACGGAGCGGCCCATGTCGGCGAAGTCGATGAGTTGGTCGACGTCCTCGCCCTGTGCCGCTGCCGGGTTGCGGCCGATCAGGGCGCTCCCCTCGACCTGGACTTCGCGCCCGTCGTCGAAGCGGATGGTGACACCCGCCGGCCGGGTGGCCGGTGCGGGCGCGGCGGCCGCAGCTTCGGTGCGTACCCGGGTGAATGCCAGGTCGTCGTCGGCGTGGGCCCCGGCTTGGGACACACCGGGAACGGACGACGCCGGTGCCTCCGGCGCCAGTGAGGTCGCCGGCGCGGTGCCGGCCGCCGTCGTCGTACTTGTGGCCGGTTCGGCGGGCGCGCTGAAGCCGGGGATGCCGGAAATAATGCTGCCGGAGGCAGCGGCATTCGCGTCGAAGGCCGGCCACTGCTGGCCTGCGAACGGAGACCCGCCGCCTGCCGCCGGGGCTGCGGCTGCCTGGCCCGTCGCGTTGACGGGTCCGGCCATGGCACCGGCGAAGGCGCCCTGCGGTGCCGCTCCCCCGGGTCCGAAGCCGGCCGCGCCGTACAAGCCGCCGGTCGTCAGCGGATCGCGGCCCGCGTTGACGTCCAGCACCAGCGTCTTGGCCACCTTGTCATGCCAGCCCTGGCGCTTGTGGTTGCTGTCCCACAGGTTCGAGATGGTCACCACGATGGGGCCGGCGACCGGCACCACGCCGCTGACGGCGAGGATGAGGCCGCGGATGAAGATCGCGGCGAGGCCCGGGGCCTCGCCGTCCTCGTTGGCGGTGCGGAGGCCGAGCAGGAGGTTGCCCGGGGTCTTGCCCGAACGGGCTTCCCAGATCCACTTCCAGACCGTGTAGGCCAGGGCCAGCAGCGCAGCGATGGAGAGCCAGAGGAGCATGCCGCCGAGGGCACCGGCCGCGTCGGCTTCGCTGCCGCTGGCCGCGGCCTGCAGCACGGCGGGCATGCTGATGCCGTAGGCGATGCCCACCACCACGACGGGAGGGATTCGGTCGATCGCCCATGCGCCGAATCTCTTGCCAGCCGACGCGCTGACGAGGTTCAGTCTTGCCGCCACGTACCGTCCACTCCCTCGCGTTGTTCCCTGACCGGTGACTCTACTTTACGGTGGGATTTTCCACCGCGGACACGCGCCGTGCCCGCTGAACCCTGCTGCCGCTGCGCCAACCGGGACCGCGCATCGGCCAGCAGCGACCGCAGCGAATACTTGGCACGCTGCCGCTTCCAGAACCCGGCTCCGGCGGCCATTTCGTCCAGCGACTTGTCGACCAGTTCCCAGTACTGCCGGACTTGGACTTCCGTCGGTTCGCCGTGCCCGAACACGGCAGCATCCGCGCGGTGCGCCAGCAGCGTGGTGGTGCCGGAAGCCGCAGGGAAGGCCTCGGCGAGTTCGGCGGCGTGCTCGCGCCGCGTCGCCCGCGGAGTGCCGGCCGCCCCCATGTCCGTGGCGAGCGAGACGACCTCGCGCCAGCCGCCGCTCACCCGCGTGCTCGGCAGGCCGTCCGCGGCGCGGCGCTTGCGGCGGCGCAGCTTGAGCCAGGCGATCAGCAACAGCGGGATCAGCAGGATGATGACCGGGATCAGCGCCACACCAACGGCGGTGACCAGCCAGCCCCACTGTTCCCAGAAGCCCTTCTCGTTCTGCTCGGCGTCCTGCGGCTCCGGTGCGGAATCCGGCGGCAGCTCGGCCGGCTCCTGCGGCGGGGGCGGCGGCTGCAGCACCTGCGGCTTGGGCGTGGACTTGGGCTGCTGCTGCGGCGGCGTCGGCTCATTGTCCTTGTCCGGCGTCGGATCGAAGGCCACCCAGCCGGCGTTCTCGAAGGCCACTTCCACCCAGGCGTGGACGTCCTTGCCCTTGATCTCCACCGGGTCCGCTGCCGTGCGTTCGATCGTCGGGTCCGGGTAGAAGCCCATGACCACGCGTGCGGGCATGCCCAGGTGCCGGGCCATCAGTGCCATCGCGACGGCGTACTGCTCGTCGTCGCCGATCATCTGCTCGGCGTCCAGCAGGGCCGTGATCCGTCCGGCACCATGGCCGGAAAGGCTGCGGGCCTCGTCTTCCTTGCCGTTGGAAAAGAAGCCGTTCTCGTGCAGCGCCCGTTCCAGCTGGCGGACCTGCTCGATGGGCTCGGTAGCATCCCCCACCAGCTCGCTGGCCTCGGTGCCGACGATGGCCGGCACCTGGTCCGGCTCCGGCAGCTTGAGCTGGGCGAAGCGGTCTTGGGCCAGCTGGCCGTCCTCCGGCTTGTCCGGGAACGTCACGTTCACCGAGTAGGCGTCCCCCGGGCGGACATAGGAGGTTGCCAGCGCGGTTTCCGAGTCCTCGTTGTAGTAGAGCGATCCGCCCACCTCCTCGGCGCGCGGGCCCTCCATCGCCACTCCGTTGAGCTCGCCTCCGGCCGGCAGCCACACGCCGGTGTAGTCGGCGACCTGGAAATCCAGCTCGACGGACTCCCCCTCGCCGGCCAGGGATCCGAGCGAGCTGGCGTCGCCCACCGGCGCATAGTTGCCGCCGCTCTCCGGGTTGACGTTGTAGACCACGCCGTCGTAGGTATCCAGCGCGGCCAGCCGCACCCGCTCCCCGGCCGGCAGCCCCTGCACGGTAAAGAGCGTGTCTTCGGACTTGTCCTTGACGTACTGGCGGAAATTCATCAGCGGCGACGGGTAGTCGTAGAGGTCCACGGGAGGTTCGACGACGTCGCGCAGCACCTTCCGTCCCTCGGTCGCCGTGAGTGCCGGCGCGGCGAGGGCGGTAGCCGCCGTTGCGACTGCCAGCACGCCGGCCGCCAAGC
>NZ_ANPE02000120.1 GCF_000328305.2 Arthrobacter crystallopoietes BAB-32
CGGCGAAGCCAGGTACGCCGCCGGTCAGCACGCGGGCGGCGTCGATTCCGGCGGTGTCCAGCCGCTGGCGGGCCTGCTCGGCGCGGACGCCGGACTGGCATACCAGGACAACGCGCGTCCCGAGTCGTTCGGCGAGTTCGTCGGTGTGTTCGGAGAGCAAAGGCAGCGGCACATTGTAGGAGCCGCGGATGTGCAGGGTTTCGAATTCGGCGGCGGAGCGCACGTCGATCACGATCAGGTCCTCGTGCCGGTCCATCCACTCCCGCAGGGTCTGCGGGTCAAGGGCGGTCACGGTGGAAGTTTCGGGAGCCAAGGGGGAGTTCCTTTCAAGGTGGTGGATGGGTCGGAACAGGTCTGCCATATACCCGTGGGGGGTATGCAAGAAACCCTAGGGGGTATAGAATGAATGGAGGATTCAACGCGAGGAGAACATCATGCAACTCGATACCACTGAACTGACCCCGGTCATCAACCGGCTCAAGCGTGCGCAGGGCCAGCTCGCCGCGGTCACGCGCATGCTGGAGGAGGGCCGCGACTGCAAGGACGTGGTTACCCAGCTCGCCGCCGTGTCGAAGGCGTTGGACCGGGCAGGCTTCGCGATCATCTCCACCGGCCTGGAGCAGTGCCTGACCAGGCAGGATGACTCCATTGACAAGAAGGACCTCGAAAAGCTCTTCCTCTCCCTGGCCTGAGCTCCCGCAGGCAAAACAGGCGGTCTCGCGCAGCATTGACTGCGCGGGGCAGTCTGGTTTGCGCGGTGTCCGTGGTGGCGGCCGGCCGGACTTAGCCCGTCCGGGGCGGCAGCGTTTCATACAGCCTGCCGGCGACGACGGCTGCGGTGGCTGCGCTGAGGGCAGCCGCTGCCCAGACGGCGGCGTGCAGGCCGAGGAGGTCGGCGGTGATGCCGCCGAGGATAGCGCCGGCCGCGTAGCCTAAGTCGCGACAGACCCGGTAGATCCCGATTGCGCGTCCGCGCCAGGCCGGATGGGCGACGTCGCCGACCACGGCCAGCAGCGTCGGGTAGACCATCGCAGTGCCCGCTCCCAGCAGGACGGTTCCGGCCGCCCAGCCGGTGAAGCCGATGGAGGCTGCGATGAGGGTCAGGGCCGCGGCCTGGAGTCCCATGCCTGCCGTGATGAGGTGTTTGCGTCCGATCCGGTCGGAGAGGGCTCCGGTGACCAACTGACCGGCTCCCCACACTCCAGGGTAGAGCGCGAACAGCAGTCCAACCTGTTCCACAGGCAGGCCGGCGGTCGCGAAGAGGAGCGGGAACAGGCCCCAGGAGAGGCCGAAATTGAGGTTGTTCACCAGCCCGGCCAGGCTGGCCGAGGACAGCGCGGGTTCGCGCAGGCTGGTCTGGAGCAGGATCTGCCGGTCGGGCAGGTCGTGGTGGAGGTGGTCGTGGATCCCGTCCGCGCGCGGGGTATGGCCGCGCGATTCCAGATGCGCGTGACCGCGGGTTTCGCGGACGAAGGCTGCGGAGAGCAGCAGTGCCAGCGCAGTATAGAACAGGCCCAGCAGGTACGGGGCCGGACGCAGGCCGTACTGTCCGGCCAGATAGCCGGCCAGCAGGGAAGATACGGCGACGGCGCCGTAGCCGGCCGCCTCGTTCAGGCCCATGGCCAGGCCGCGCTGCCGGGCCCCACCAGGTCGATCTTCATGACGACGGTGGTGGACCAGGCCAGGCCCTGGTTGATGCCCAGCAGCACGTTGGCCGCAATGACCCAGCCCCAGTTCGGAGCGAAAATCAGCATCAGCGGCACCGGCACCGCGAACAGCCAGCCGGCCAGCAGGACGGGCCTGCGCCCGTAACGGTCGGAAAGCGTGCCCGCGAAGTAGTTGGCGATCGCCTTCGTCACCCCGAAGGCCGCGACGTAGGTGAAGATGAACGTGAAGCCGGTCAGGCCGAATCCCTCGGTGGCGAGCAGCGGCAGCACGGTCTGCTGCTGCCCGACCATCCCGCCAACCAAGGCATTCACCAGGACAAGCAGGGTGAACTGTGCCGCGTTGGCCCGCAGACCCAAAACGGGGGAGGGAATCTTGGGATGTCTAACCATCGCATGCCTTCCATGGGGTGAGGCGGTCGTAACACCGGAGGGGCCTCACTTGGTGCGGGCCCCTCCGGTTCCTGCAGGAGGCGGATTAGCGGATGGCGGCCTGTTTGCGGGAGGCCTGGAAGTTTTCCCAGGCGGCGTAGCTGCCGTCAAGTTCGACGACGGTGTAGCCGGCCCGGCGCAGGGTGCTGGCGGCGACGGAGTTCCGCACCCCGCTCTGGCAGTAGGTCACGATGGTGCCGTCAGCGGGGAGCCCCTCCAGGTTCCAGAGTACGCGGCCGGCGCTGAGCTGTTTGGAGCCGGGGATGTGGCCGGCGGCGTGTTCGGTCTTGTTTCGCACGTCCAGCACCAGGGCGGCGCCGAACCCGTCGAGTTCCTCGGGCTGGACCAGTGCCGGAATGGAAGTGGGCAGTCCGTCCAGGTTCGTGGTGTAGCCGGCGACATTGTCGATGCCGACGCGGACCAGGTGGTTCCACATGGTGCGGGCGGCGTCCTGGTCGGGGGCGAGCAGGACCAAGGGGCGATTGTCGGTCTCGGGGTCGTAGGCCCAGGCGCCGAAACTGGCGGCCTTGTTTCCGGCCGGGATGTTCAGTGCGCCGGGCACGGTGCCTTCGTGGACCTGGGTATTGGGGCGGGTGTCGACGAAGGTGATTTTGTCGGCGGCCAGGTCTGCGGTGATGGCCCGGTTGTCCAGTTCGGGCAAGTCCGCGCGTTCGCCGATGATCTCCGGGCCGAGCCGGTTCTGGCGCTTCATCCGGCCGAAGTAGGCGTGGGCGTCGGGCTGTCCGTCGAGGAGCTCATGGATGAAGCCCTGCTCGTCGTTGGCTTCCAGGTACTTGCCCCACCAGGCGTAGAGGCGCTCGTAGCCGACGGTCGTGGAGGGAATGGCGCCCAGGGCCTTGCCGCAGGCGCTGCCGGAACCGTGGCCGGGGTAGACCTGGACGTGGTCGGGCAGCGTCAGGAACTTGGTGCGCAGGCTGGCGAACAGCTGCCTGGCGCCCTCGAAGCGGGTGTCGATGCCGCCGGCCGCCTCATCCAGGAGGTCGGGCCGGCCCAGGTCTCCGGCGAAGACGAAGTCGCCGGAGAGCAGGTAGCCGGGCCGGTCGCTGAAAGCGCCGTCGGTGACCAGGAAGGACAGGTGCTCCGGGGTATGTCCGGGGGTGTGCACGGCCTGCAGCGTGATGTTGCCAATCGAGATCACGTCACCGTCGTTGAGGCGCTCGGCGTCGAAGCCGTACTGCCAGTCCCTGCCGCCCTCGCCGGAGACATGTATGTCCGCGCCGGTGGCCGCGGCCAGCTCACGGGTGCCCGAGAGGTAGTCGGCGTGGATGTGGGTCTCGGTCACCGCGACGATTTTCATCCCGTTGGCCCTGGCCAGGTCGAGGTATACATGAATGTCGCGCCGGGCGTCGACCACCACGGCCTCGCCCTTGCGCTGGCAGCCGATGAAATAGCCGGCCTGGGCCAGGTCCTCATCGTAGATTCGCTCAAGCAGCATGTGATCTCCTTATCGTCGGCTTCCAGTACCCCGGGGGGTATAGCTTTCGGGAATAACGATAATACCTTGGGGGGTATCGTGCAAGTCCATTCCAGCGGTGGAAGATACCCCCACCGGTATGTATGATGGCGAGTGTGCCGCGCGTTGGAGGCGGCGCAACTGAGCGTGTGAGGGAGGGTTTCTATGTGCCGGGTGGCGACATGCCAGAAGTGCGGGAAAGCGACGTGGGCCGGCTGCGGCAATCACATCGACCAGGTCATGCGCAACGTGCCACAGTCCCGCCGCTGCACCTGTGCCACCGGGGCAGGCCGGCAACCGGGCACGGGGTTCGGCTGGCTCAGGAAGCTCTTCGGCCGCTGAACCGGCCATGAAGGCCAAGGGGGCACCCATGGATACCAGTGAGCTGATCTTCCACCTCGCCGGACCGCGGGAGGGCCCTTGCCCAACCTTGCGGCCGACCTGCAGGATTGGTACGCAATATCCCGGCGGAACTGCCCGCTGTCCGCCCGGAGCATCTGGCCGTACGTGTTCATAGACCGGCTCGATCCTTAAACGACCCAGGGCAAGCCCCAGCTGACGATGATGGCGGCGCTGGACGAGGCGATCGCGCGGGAGCAGGTGGCCAAGGCGGAGGCGGACGATGCCCGGCGGATCATGGCCAACCGCAAGTGCGCGGCGCTGACCGCCATGACTGGACTGGCCCGAGGCGACCTTGTGCCGCTACCAGGACAAGCATGGCGAGGGGGTTGTGGAACCCGGCGCTCCGGCGCGAACCCGCAAGGACGGCTCCAGGCGTGCTTCCCACCGGTGCGGTAGCGGGGCCGGCGCAGCCGTGCCGGCCAAAGGCGACCAGGCATCTTTCCGTGTTTGGGGCAACAAAAAACCCTGTCTGTCCAGGCGCTTGGCCTACACAGACAGGGTTATCCTGTGCACCCCCCGGGACTCGAACCCGGAACCCATTGATTAAGAGTCAATTGCTCTGCCAGTTGAGCTAGAGGTGCAGTGTTCTTTAGGAGTTTTCGGAGCCTTTCGATCCGTTTTCTCCCTCGCAACGACATGTAACACTACAGGCTTTTCCGGGGAAAGTGAAATCGAGAGGCCCATTGTCGCCTACTTCACAGAAACAGCCAGGATGCGGTCGGGCTTGCCGCCGTTCGTGAGCACCCACAGCCGGCCGTCGGGCGCCACTGCGACATCGCGCAGGCGGCCGTACTCGCCGGCCAGCAGCGCTTCGGGAGGTCCTGCCTCGTCTCCGGAAAGCTCCACCCGCCACAGCCGTTCGCCACGCAGGGCGGCCAGCCACGCCACGCCGTCGTTAATAGCCATGCCGCTGGGGGAGGCCTCCGCAGTCGACGGCCACACCACGACTGCATCCACGAACCGGTCGTCCCCTGGGGCCCCGGTCACCTCTGGCCAGCCGTAGTTCCGGCCTGGTTCGATGAGATTGAGTTCATCGTCGCGGTCCGGGCCGAACTCCGACGCCCACATCCTGCCGTCGGCATCCCAGGCCATGCCCTGGACGTTCCGGTGGCCGTAGCTGTAGACGGGGCTGTCCTGGAAAGGATTGCCGGGCGCCGGACTGCCGTCCTTCGCCACCCGCAGGATCTTCCCGCCCAGCGACTGCAGGTCCTGGGAGAGTTCCCGCTGGCCGGCTTCGCCAGTGGAGATGTAGAGGTAGCCGTCCGGGCCGAACTCGAGCCGTCCGCCATTATGGATGCCCGCCTTGGGGATGCCAGTCACGACCTCCTGCCCGTCTGACAGTTCGCCGTTGCTCCAGCGGTAGCTCAACACGCGGTTGTCCTGCGGACTGGTCAGGTAGACGAAGAGCCTATTGTCCTGGGCGAAGTCTTCGCTGACCGCCAGGCCCAGCAGGCCGCCCTCGCCGGTCGTCTCCAGTTCCGCGGGAACCGGAACGGCAGCAATCGTCCGGCCGTCCCGGAGGTGCTTGATCAGGCCGGTGTTGTTTTCCGACACGAGGGCGCTGCCGTCCGGAAGGAACACGATCGACCACGGATCCGAAAGGCCTTCGGCCACAGTGGCAACCCCCGAGCCGGAACTGGCGACGGCGGTGCCGGGGGAGGGAAGGTCAGCCGTGCAGCCTGCCATCGTGGCCGAGAGCACCAGGGCCAGAACCGAAAGCGTCCGGCCGGGACCAGGCGTGCGCCGTTCACCCGGCCCGTTCGCCACGGTCTTCGTCTTCTGCTCGACCCGCCTTGGGCTCGATGATCGCCTCGCCAGTGTGCGCCTTCCACTCCGCTTCGTCTTCGTCATAGGGCCGGGCCTTGCCGCGGTCTTCGGCGGCCAGGTCCTCGATGTACATGTCCTCGACGTCGGGGTCATAATGGGCGTTTTCGGCAGCGCTTTCGGTCCAGCCGTCAATCGGCTCGGGTTCTTCCTCGGTGCGGGCGGGGCCGGCGGCTCGATCCGCGCCGGCTGCGGTGCGGAAGGGCTTGTCTGCAGTCGCCGGCGGCGCCTGGCCGGCGGCGTCGGAGGGACCGTGCGACAGACTCGCCGGAGCGTGGCCCAGCGGTTCCTCCGGCAGCGGGACTTCACCAGGGGCAGAGCCTCTGGTGAAGAGCCACCAGAGCAGTGCGGCAATCACAATCACGATGGCGATCCAGACGAGCCATTCCATGGCGGGGCCCTTCGAACGGTGATGGTGCGTCCCTGCTGCGTACGTTAGTTTGCGGTGTCGGCACTGTCCATAGGAATGGCCGGGGCCGCCGGGAGTGCCTCGGAGTACGCCTGGCGGGGCGTGCTGCAGCTGGGGAGGCTTCAGGCGGCCGCGATGAAACTGGCCATGAACTGGCTGAAGTCCACCTCGTCGTCGTCCTGGTCGATGACATGCCCCTCAAGCGGCAGTTGGCCCTGCGGCTGCACGGCGAAGCGGAAAATCCTGCCGGTGCTGGTCCCAACTTCGTAGTCCCCGCCAGCCAGTACGACGGCGTGGGACAGGTTGGTCATATTGATCTCCACCGGGGTGCCGCTTGCCGTAAGCGTCGTGCCGTCGAACGGCGCAATCACCAGTTCCTGCGGCCGCCACCGGTAACCGACGACGTAGTACTTGCCGGTGCTGGATGCCCCGGGAACCTGCCCTTGCTGGCCGGACGCAGCCGCGAAGACCAGGTTGTAGTCCCCGTGATTGAGGATCTGCGAATCGAAGATCCTGCTGAGGATCTCTTTGAGCCTGTCGCTGCTGGGCTGGGTCGGCGGCATCTGGCCAGTCTAGGAAACCGGACCTGCAAATTACGGCATGTTGCCCGGCCGGACACATGGCTTCGGCGGCTGCTGCCTGCCTGGACCCGGCTCCCGGCCGCAGGGAGGAAGGCCGGCCGGACGGCGGCCCGTGTCGTCATATGGTCGTCGCGACCTGCGGCTGGTCATAGAATCGAAGCCATGAGTGCGGAAGCAACCCCTGATATCAAGCCCCGAAGCCGGGTAGTCACCGACGGCATTCACGCAGCACCGGCCCGTGGAATGTTTCGAGCAGTTGGAATGGGGGATGACGATTTCGCCAAGCCGCAGATCGGTGTCGCCAGTTCCTGGAACGAGATTACCCCCTGCAACCTGTCCCTGAACCGGCTGGCCCAGGGCGCTAAGGAAGGCGTCCACGCCGGCGGCGGTTTCCCGATGCAGTTCGGCACGATTTCGGTGTCAGACGGTATTTCCATGGGCCACGAGGGCATGCACTTCTCGCTGGTCTCGCGCGAAGTCATCGCCGATTCGGTCGAGACCGTCATGCAGGCGGAGCGGATCGACGGCTCCGTCCTGCTCGCCGGCTGCGACAAGTCGCTGCCCGGCATGCTGATGGCCGCGGCCCGGCTCGATCTGGCCAGTGTCTTCCTGTACGCCGGCTCGATTATGCCCGGCTGGGTCAAGCTCGAGGACGGCTCGGAAAAGGAAGTCACCCTGATCGACGCCTTCGAGGCGGTGGGAGCCTGCGCCGCCGGCAAGATGAGCCGCGAGGACCTGGACCGCATCGAAAAGGCGATCTGTCCGGGCGAAGGCGCCTGCGGCGGCATGTACACTGCCAACACCATGGCCTGCATCGGGGAAGCCCTGGGCATGTCGCTGCCCGGTTCGGCGGCTCCGCCCTCGGCCGACCGCCGGCGCGACGAGTTCGCGCGCAAGTCCGGCGAGGCGGTCGTCAATCTGCTGCGCCTGGGCATCACTGCCCGCGACATCATGACCAAGAAGGCCTTCGAGAACGCCATCGCGGTCACCATGGCCTTCGGCGGCTCCACCAATGCCGTGCTGCACCTGCTCGCGATTGCCCGCGAGGCGCGGGTCGACCTCACGCTGGACGACTTCAACCGCATCGGGGACAAGATCCCGCACCTGGGCGACCTGAAGCCGTTCGGCCGGTACGTCATGACCGACGTGGACAAGATCGGCGGCGTGCCGGTGATCATGAAGGCGCTGCTCGACGCCGGTCTGCTGCACGGTGACTGCCTGACCGTCACAGGCAAGACGGTGGCGGAGAATCTGGCCGCCATCAATCCGCCGGACGTGGACGGCAAGATCCTGCGCGCCCTGGACAACCCGATCCACAAGACGGGCGGCATCACGATCCTGCACGGCTCGCTGGCCCCGGAAGGCGCCGTCGTCAAGAGCGCTGGCTTCGATGCCGACGTCTTTGAGGGCACTGCCCGCGTGTTCGAGCGCGAGCAGGGTGCCTTGGAAGCGCTGGACAACGGACAGATCAAGGCGGGGGACGTCGTCGTCATCCGTTACGAAGGTCCCAAGGGCGGTCCGGGCATGCGCGAAATGCTGGCCATCACCGGCGCCATCAAGGGTGCGGGTCTGGGCAAGGACGTGCTGCTGCTGACGGACGGACGCTTCTCCGGCGGCACCACCGGCCTGTGCATCGGGCACGTTGCGCCGGAAGCGGTCGACGGCGGTCCCATCGCCTTCGTCAAGAACGGGGACCGCATCCGCGTGGACATTGCGGCCCGCTCCTTCGACCTGCTGGTCGATGAGGCGGAGCTCGAGGCCCGGAAGGTCGGCTGGGAGCCGCTGCCGGCGAAGTTCACCTCCGGTGTCCTGGCTAAGTACGCGAAGCTCGTCAACTCGGCGTCGACAGGCGCCTACTGCGGCTAGCAATTCGGGGAGGCGGCTGCTCGCTGCCAGCCGCTTCCCCGCCTGCGCCGCTTTCCGGCACTGTCCATTACGCGGACACTACGTCCGTATAATGAGATCAGGGGTTCCCTCGTTTGACACTGAGATCAGCCGGGCAGCAGACTAAAGCCATGCAAACCGTAGTCGTGGTCGTCCTTATTGAGCGCGTGGCGTAAGCCCGTCAGGTCCAGACCACGTCACGCGCGGAACCCCATCGGAGCCAACCGGCTCGACGGGGTTTTTTTATTGCAGAAGAGAACAGAGCCGGGCGCCAAACGGTGCCTGGCAGGCACATCCGAATAACCATAGATCGCGAAGGAATTCCGATGAGTAAGGGATCGCCGATCAGCCCCTCGCTGATGGCCAACAAGGCGCCGGCCCAGGCCGACGCCGCCAAGAACAAAGATGTCGCTGCTTCTGTCTCTTCCATCGTGGACGCTGTCAGCCCTGTCCAGGGGCCCAATAACATCGTGCCGTCCACGGAAATGACCGGCTCACAAGCCGTTGTCCGTTCACTGGAAGAACTGGGCGTCGAAGACGTCTTTGGGTTGCCAGGCGGGGCCATCCTCCCCACCTACGACCCGCTCATGGATTCCACCAGGATCAACCACGTCCTGGTCCGCCATGAACAGGGAGCAGGCCACGCGGCCCAAGGGTATGCGATGGTCACCGGCAAGGCCGGTGTCTGCATCGCCACCTCGGGCCCTGGAGCAACCAACCTGGTCACCGCCATCGCCGATGCCCACATGGACTCGGTGCCGATGGTCGCAATCACCGGCCAGGTCTCCAGCGCCGTGATCGGTTCCGACGCGTTCCAGGAAGCGGACATTGTCGGCATCACGATGCCGATAACAAAGCACTCGTACCTGGTGACCAAAGCGGCCGACATTCCGCGCGTGCTCGCTGAGGCTTTCCACATTGCCACCACCGGCCGGCCGGGTCCCGTCCTCGTGGACATCACCAAGGATGCCCAGCAGAGCATGATGTCCTTCTCCTGGCCCCCGCGGATCGATATTCCCGGCTACCGCACTGTAGTGCGTGGCCACTCGAAGCAGGTCCGGGAAGCGGCGAAACTGATCGCCTCGGCCGAGCGGCCGGTCTTCTATGTGGGCGGCGGCGTGGTCAAGGCCCACGCTGCCGCGGAACTGCTGGAACTGGCCGAGCTGGTCGGGGCTCCGGTCACGACGACGCTGATGGCCCGGGGCGTGTTCCCGGACTCGCATGCCCAGCATGTCGGCATGCCGGGCATGCACGGTTCGGTCAGCGCGGTGACGGCGCTGCAGCAGGCGGATCTGCTCATCACTCTCGGTGCCCGCTTCGATGACCGCGTGACCGGCGTGCTGAGCAGCTTCGCTCCGGGCGCCAAGGTCATCCATGCGGATATCGATCCGGCCGAAATTTCCAAGAACCGCGCTGCGGACGTGCCGATCGTCGGTTCGGTGAAGGAAATCATCCCCGAGCTGATCCAGGCGTGCAGGGAGCGGTTCGCCGAGAGCGGGGCGCCGGACCTTTCCGAGTGGTGGTCGCAGTTGAACCGGCTCAAGGAGACCTACCCCCTGGGCTTCACCGAGCCGGAGGACGGCCTGATGGCCCCGCAGCAGGTCATCCAGCGGATCGGCGAGCTGACCGGGCCGGAGGGCGTCTATGTGGCCGGCGTCGGACAGCACCAGATGTGGAGCGCGCAGTTCATCAAGTATGAGCGCCCCCAGGCCTGGCTCAATTCCGGCGGCCTGGGCACGATGGGCTATTCCGTGCCCGCGGCGATGGGTGCCAAGGTCGGCAATCCGGAACGCGTCGTGTGGTCCATCGACGGCGACGGCTGTTTCCAGATGACCAACCAGGAATTGGCCACGTGTGCACTGAACAACATTCCGATCAAGGTCGCGGTGATCAATAACTCCTCGCTGGGCATGGTGCGCCAGTGGCAGACCCTGTTCTACGACGGCCGGTACTCCAACACGGACCTGCACACCGGGCATGAAACCGTGCGGATTCCGGACTTCGTCAAGCTCGCGGATGCCTACGGCTGCGTCGGCCTGCGGTGCGAACGGCCGGAGGACATCGACGCGACCATCAAGCAGGCCCTGGAGATCAACGACCGGCCGGTCATTATTGACTTCGTGGTCAGCCCGAATGCGATGGTCTGGCCGATGGTGCCGGCCGGGGTCAGCAACGACCTGATCCAGATTGCCCGCAACATGACCCCGGAATGGGAAGAAGAGGACTAGCCCATGGCACGCCATACCCTGTCAGTGCTCGTTGAAGATGTGCCCGGCGTCCTGACCCGCGTGGCCAGCCTGTTCGCCCGGCGCGCCTTCAACATCCACTCGCTCGCGGTCGGCCCGACGGAGGTTGACGGGTTCTCCCGCATCACCGTTGTGGTCGAGGCCGAAGGTGACCTGCTGGAGCAGGTCACCAAACAACTGAACAAGCTCATCAACGTCATCAAAATCGTCGAGCTTGTCCCCGAATCTTCCGTGCAACGCGACCACATCTTGGTCAAGGTTCGTGCGGATGCCGCAACTCGGCTGCAGGTAACCCAAGCAGCAGATCTGTTCCGCGCTTCCGTGGTCGACGTGTCTACCGACTCGTTGGTCATCGAAGCCACCGGCACTGCCGAAAAGCTCACTGCACTGCTGTCAGTGCTGGAGCCGTTTGGCGTCCGCGAAATTGTCCAATCCGGAACGCTGGCCATCGGCCGCGGTTCACGGTCGATGAGCGACCGCGCCCTGCGTTCCGCCTAACTGCCTCGAAAAATCCACAACAGGAGAAATACAAGTGACTAAGCTTTACTACGACGACGACGCCGACCTGTCGATCATCCAGGGCCGCAAGGTCGCCGTTATCGGCTACGGCAGCCAGGGCCACGCGCACGCCCTGAGCCTGCGCGACTCCGGTGTCGACGTCCGCGTCGGACTGGCCGAAGGCTCCAAGTCCAAGGCAAAAGCCGAGGCCGAGGGCCTGCGCGTCCTCCCCGTTGCCGAGCTACCGCCGAAGCGGACCTGATCATGATCCTCACCCCGGACCAGGTCCAGCGCTTCGTTTACGCCGAGGAAATTGCACCGAACCTCAAGAGCGGTGACGCACTGTTCTTCGGCCACGGCTTCAACATCCGCTTCGGCTTCATCCAGCCGCCGGCCGACGTCGACGTCGCCCTGGTCGCGCCGAAGGCTCCGGGGCACACCGTGCGCCGCGAATTCGAGGCCGGTCGTGGTATTCCAGACCTGATCGCCGTCGAGCAGGACGCCTCCGGCAAGGCCAAGGAACTGGCGCTGTCCTACGCCAAGGCCATCGGCGGCACCCGCGCCGGCGTCATCGAAACCACGTTCACCGAAGAGACCGAAACCGACCTGTTCGGCGAGCAGGCCGTCCTCTGCGGCGGCACCTCCCAGCTGGTGCAGTACGGGTTCGAGGTCCTGACCGAGGCCGGCTACAAGCCGGAGATCGCCTACTTCGAGGTGCTGCACGAGCTCAAGCTCATCGTCGATCTGATGTGGGAGGGCGGGATCGCCAAGCAGCGCTGGTCCGTCTCCGACACCGCAGAGTACGGCGACTACGTCTCCGGTCCGCGCGTGATCAGCCCGGAGGTCAAGGAGAACATGAAGGCCGTTCTCGCCGACATCCAGTCGGGCGCCTTCGCCAAGCGCTTCATCGACGACCAGGATGCCGGAGCTCCGGAGTTCAAGTCGCTGCGCGCCAAGGGCGAGGCACATCCGATCGAGGGCACTGGCCGCGAACTGCGCAAGCTGTTCTCCTGGGCCAAGTCCGACGACGACTACACCGAAGGCTCCGTCGCCCGCTAGCAACACAAGAAGGTTCCTGCGCTGCGGCGCAGGAACCTTCTTTGGCGGCAGCCGCGGCCGTGGCCGGGTTCACAGCGCTGGGACCAAGGTAACAGTGCGAGTCCGGTTGCGCGCCGTCTAAACTTGTTCCATCCCCCCGTGCTACGCAGCGAAGGAATACGCTCAGTGGAAAAACCAGTAGTTCTCCTTGCCGAAGAACTCTCGCCTGCCACCGTCGAGGCCCTCGGTCCCGATTTCGAAATCCGCCAGACCGACGGAGCCGACCGTTCACAGCTGCTGTCAGCAATTGCCGACGTCGACGCGATCCTGGTCCGTTCGGCAACCAAGGTTGACGCCGAGGCCATCGCGGCCGCGAAGAACCTGAAGGTCATCGCCCGTGCCGGTGTGGGACTGGACAACGTCGACATCAAGGCAGCCACGCAGGCCGGCATCATGGTCGTCAACGCGCCGACGTCCAACATCGTCTCCGCCGCCGAACTGACCGTCGGCCACATTCTCTCGCTGGCCCGGCACATTCCCGCCGCGAACGCCGCACTGAAGAACGGCGAATGGAAGCGCTCGAAGTACACGGGCACCGAGCTCTACGAAAAGAAGGTCGGCATCATCGGCCTCGGCCGCATCGGCGCACTGATCGCCGCCCGCCTGCAGGCTTTCGAGACCCAGATCCTGGCCTATGACCCGTACATCACCAGCGCCCGCGCCGCCCAGCTGGGGGTGCAGTTGGTGAGCCTGGACGAGTTGCTGGAACAGTCCGACTTCATCACCATCCACATGCCGAAGACCCCGGAAACGGTCGGCATGATCGGAGCCGCAGCGTTCGAGAAGATGAAGGAAAGCGCCTGCATCATCAACGTCGCCCGCGGCGGCCTGATCGATGAGGACGCTCTTTACACCGCGCTGAAGGAAGGGAAGATTGCCGGCGCGGCCATCGACGTCTTCGTCACGGAACCCAGCACCGACCTCCCGTTCTTCGGCCTGGACAACGTCGTCGTCACCCCGCATCTGGGCGCCTCCACCGACGAGGCCCAGGAAAAGGCCGGCATTTCCGTGGCCAAGTCCGTGCGCCTGGCACTGGCCGGCGAACTTGTGCCGGACGCCGTCAACGTTGCCGGCGGCGTCATCGCCTCGGAGGTGCGCCCGGGCATCCCGCTGATAGAGAAGCTGGGACGCATCTTCGCCGCGCTCACCACCGATTCGGTGACCCAGATCGACGTCGAGGTCGCCGGTGAGATTGCCGAACTGGACGTCAAGGCCCTGGAGTTGGCCGCGCTCAAGGGCGTGTTCAAGGACATCGTTTCCGAGCAGGTTTCCTATGTGAACGCCCCGGTCCTGGCCGAGCAGCGCGGCATCAACACCCGGCTGATCACCACCACGGAGTCCGAGGAGTTCCGCAACGTCCTGACGGTGCGCGGCGCCCTCTCCGACGGCACGCAGCTTTCGGTCGCCGGCACGCTGACCGGACCCAAGCAGATCGAGAAGCTGGTCGGCGTCAACGGCTACGAGGTGGAGATCCCGATCAGCGAGCACCTGGTCGTCTTCGTCTACGAGGACCGTCCGGGAGTGATCGGCACGCTCGGCCAGCTGCTCGGCGCGCACGACATCAACATCGCCGGCATGCAGGTTTCGCGGAACGAGGAACGCAAGCAGGCGCTGGCACTGCTGACGGTCGACAGCTCGGTGCCGCAGGACGTGCTTGAGAAGCTGCGCGAGACCATCGGAGCCAGCTTGGCCCGCGAGGTCGACCTCCAGGACTAGACTGGAGGTGGTCAAGGCCCGTTGAGCCGAACAAGCTTCTACCCGGCTCAACGGGCCTTCTTGTTGTTCCTTTCCCATCTGCTCCTGGTTTAGGGGATATTTCCGTTGAACGCAGCAAGCCGCTTTCTGCGCAGCCGCTCGCTTGTCATCACCGTTGCCGTCCTGGTCGCCGCCATGCTGCTCTCCGTCTTCACCCAGGACCGTGCCCAGTCGGCCTTGGGCCAGGCTGTGGACACTAATTCGCGCGGTCTCTACGACATCCTGGTGCTGCCCAAGGGAGAGGGCACTGAAGGCCAGACCCTGAAGCAGCCGGACTACATCTCCGGCACCGGCGGCATCACGCAGGACCAGCTGGAGCAGATCCGCAGCCTTGACTCGATCGGCGTGGCGGCCCCCATCAGCCTGGTTTCCAAGGTCGTGCAGGACATCGAGTTCCCGCAGCTGAAGGCCACGGACTACGTCGGCTACAACGAGAACATCGCCACCTACCTCGAGCAGCAGAACATCACGGACGCGGTTCCGGCCTCGGAATGGCCGGAACCGGATTCTGTCCTGAGCGAGGAGCCGAAGAACTACCGCATCACCGCCAAGGCGGTCACGTCGGACGGCGTCAACGAGACGGTGCTGTTCGAAACCGCGGCCGAGGGCTCGCTCGGCCAGGCCAAGCTGGAGGAGTTCGACGTTCCGGGCGGGACCAGCCTGCGCACGGTTGCGCCCGAGGGGGAAACCGGCATCAAGTTCCCGGATCCCGCCGGCGGCAGTGCGCATGGAGACTTCGACGTCACCATTGCCCTGCCCATGCTGCCGCAGATCAGCGAGACGGTCGTCGCCGTGGACCCGGCTGCCGAGCAGGCCCTGCTGGGTGAAGCCGGCAGTTTCCTCGAACCGCTGGCCGAGGCCCCCGGAGCAGCCGGGCGCGGCGCGATGGAGCTTGGCGAGGAGTTCTCCAGCCAGATGACTCCCGGGTTGTTCAGCGGGGGTACCGAATCCGCCGACATCGACGGGCATCCGTTCGCGTTCTGGAGCCCGTTCGTCATGCAGTACCAGGCAGCCATGGAAGCCGGGACACTGACCGACGAGTCCCAGGTCATTCCGATGGTGGTCCGGTCAGGGACTGCGCTGGACCTGACCTACTCGGTCCATATCGAGGAGATTGATGACGCCGGGAACACCGTCGCGGACGTGGGCACCGTCAGCAAGGCGTTGGGGGAGGAGTACCTGCCGTTCGCCTCGACCAAGCCGTTCCAGCTGCGCTGGCCCGGCGGCGAGGACTACAACAAGCTGCTCGGATCCGGCGGCGTCCAGGTGGTCGCCGGCCTGCACCAGCCGGCGCAGTGGAGCACGGACTTCGTCTCGACGCCGGAGTACGTGGCCGGGGAGGCCAACCCGGACGGCAGTGTGGGCCAGACCGCGACGCCGCAGGGCTGGGTCCAGGTGAACAAGCTGCCGGAAAAGACGCAGCAGTGGCAGCTGGAACCGGACCAGAGCCAGCGCGCACCGGTCAACGAACAGTCCTACCGCACCAGCCTGGAGGAATCCGGCGGCGCCGCGGCGCCCCTGCCGTTCGTCTACGGCACCTTCGACGCTAATGCTGTCCGTGATGCAGCCGGTGACGTCAACTACCTGCCGTTGGGCGGCTACGATCCGACGCCGGTGACGCTGACGGAGGACGCCGAGGGGAACGCCGTCGACCCCGTGGAAATGAAGCCGGGCCTCAGCGGCGCCGGCCTGTCCGTCCAGTCGGCCGGTGCCATTACCGACTACAACGGCCTCGCTGCCGTCCGCGGCACGTCACCCGACGATGCCGTGATCGACGCTGTCCGGGTCAAGGTCGACGCCGCCGGCAGCTGGGCGGATGCCGCCGGCCGCATCGATGCCACTGCGGCAGCCATCAAGGATCTCGGCCTCGACGTGCAGATCGTGGCCGGTTCGGCCCGCGAGGACGTTTCCATCTACGTGCCCGAATACCGCCAGGATGCCTCCGGCGCGGTCTCCGACCTCGGCACCGTGAGCCAGTCCTGGGTCCGCCAAGGTGCCGCATCGGCCGTGCAGACGTCGCTGAGCCAGGCCAGTTCCGTACTGCTGATGCTCACCCTCGGCGGCGCGGCCCTGCTGACCGCGGCGAGCACGGTCGCCTTCACCCGGGCCCGGCGTGCCGAAGCGGTGACTTTGCGGGCCATGGGCTGGACCAGGCCGAAGATCCGCTCATGGTTCCTCTCCGAATTGCTGATCGGCGCGGCCGCGCTGTTGGCCGTTGCGGTAATCGTCAATGCCTTCAGCCGGACGATGACTACGTTGCTGGTGTCCGCCGTCGTAATGGTGATTTACCTGGCGGCTGCCTTCATTTCGACGGCCCTGCTCAAGCCCCACCCGCCTGCCGACACGGGGCCGCAGGGCGCCACCGGTGTCCCGCTGGTCGACTCGCCCGTGAAGTTCGCGGCGCGCCAGCTGTCCACCAACCGGTTCAACACCGGGGCGGTCGCCGTGGGTGTCGGCGTGCTCGGCGCCGCCGCCGGCACTCTGGTCGCGGTCATTCTCGACCTGCCGAGGGCCGCGGGCAGCACTGCGCTGGGCAGTCTGGCACTGAGCGAGGTGGGCGGCGTGAACATTGCGCTGGCACTGCTCGGCGTGGTGACGGCTCTGGTCCTGACCCTGATCACCAGCCGCTTCGACCTCGCCCGCAAGCGTGAGCAGTGGGACATCCTCGAGGCCATGGGCTGGGGCCCCGGGCTGCTGCTGGCTCTGCGCCGCAGCGAAGCGGGCATCCTGGCGCTCATGGGCTTGCCGCTTGCCATTCTTGGCGCCGTGGCGGCGTCGCTGGCCGTGGCCCCGCATGCGGTCTTCCGGGCCGTCGTCGCGGGCGTGCTGGCTGTGATTCTCTGGTTCATCCTGATGACAAGGACGCGGAAATGATTGAAGAGCCCCAGACCCGTGCCGAAAAGATCGGCCGCACCGCGGACCATGCGATGCCGCTCGAGCTGCGCGGGATCACCATTCGCTATGACGGCGGCGGGGGAGAGCCGCTGGTCATCGCCGAGGATTTCGACCTGGGCCTGGAGGCTGGCACGATGCACTGCCTGGCAGGCCGCAGCGGATCCGGCAAGACGAGCATCCTGACGGTGGCTGCGGGCCTGACCTTGCCGACCTCGGGCGAGGTGCTGTGGCAGGGCGATTCGCTGGACGAAATGACGGACGACGAAATCGCTGACCGGCGCCGTGCCCTGATCGGCTACGTGGACCAGGGCGGTGCCTTGATCGACGGCATGAGCGCGCTGGAGAACGTGCTGCTGCCGGCCGTACCGGACCAGCAGGTCGAGGCGAAGACCGAGATGGCCAAGGACCTGCTGGACCTGGTGGGACTGGGCCGCCGGATGCGGCACCGGCCGGCACAGCTGTCCGGCGGTGAGCGCCAGCGCGTGGCCATCGCGCGGGCGCTGATCCTCGGCACCAAGGTGCTGGTGGTCGACGAGCCCACGGCCAGCCTGGACCGGGAGCACGCCAACCAGATCATCGGCATCCTGAAGGACACCACCACGGACGGCATTGCGGTGCTCGTCGCCTCGCACGACCAGGAGCTCATCAAGGTGGCGGACAGCCGCACCATGATGAACTGAGGATGCCGCGTGCGTTTCGACAGCGTCGGGCGCACGCGGTAACTTCATTAGGTGACGTCTGCAGTTTCCAAGCCCCCGTTCTACATCACCACGGCGATCTCCTACCCCAACGGTGTGCCGCACATCGGCCACGCGTACGAGTTCATCGCCACCGACGCGATGGCCCGCTTCAAGCGGCTCGACGGGTACGACGTCTTCTTCCTCACCGGGACGGACGAGCACGGGCAGAAGATGCTGCACACGGCGCAGAAGGAAGGCATCACGCCGGAGGAGCTCGCCAAGCGGAACTCCGACCTTTTCCAGGCGACCCAGGACGGACTGGGAATCAGCTACGACCGCTTCATCCGCACCACGGAGGCGGACCACCATGCCGCAGCCCAGGCCATCTGGCGGCGGATGGAAGAGGCCGGCGACATCTACCTGGACAAGTACGAGGGCTGGTACTCCGTCCGCGACGAGGCCTACTACGGCGAAGACGAGACCGAGGTCCGCGAAGACGGCAAGCGCTACTCCAGCCAGACCGATACCGAGGTCACCTGGACCGAGGAGGAGTCCTACTTCTTCCGCCTCTCCGCCTACCAGGACAAGCTGCTCAAGCTCTACGAGGAGCAGCCCGAGTTCGCTGCGCCGCGCACCCGCTTCAACGAGGTCATCAGCTTCGTCAAGCACGGCCTGAACGATCTGTCCATCTCGCGCACCACCTTCGATTGGGGCATTCCGGTCCCGGGCCGCCCCGAACACGTGATGTATGTGTGGGTGGACGCCCTGACCAACTACCTCACCGGCGTCGGCTTCCCGGATACCGAAGCCGAGGCTTACGGCAAGTGGTGGCCTGCCGATGTGCACGTGATCGGCAAGGACATCTCCCGCTTCCACGCGATCTACTGGCCGGCCTTCCTGATGAGCGCAGGGCTGCCGCTGCCCAAACGCGTGATGATCCACGGGCACCTGTACAACCAGGGCATCAAGATGTCCAAGTCCCTGGGCAACGTCGTCGCGCCCTCGGACTGGGTGGAGCAGTACGGCCTTGACCAGATGCGCTTCTTCCTGCTCCGCGAAGTCCCGTTCGGCGCCGATGGCTCCTACAGCCACGACGCCATTGTGGGCCGGATGAATTCCGATCTGGCGAACAACCTGGGCAACCTTGCCCAGCGGTCGCTGTCCATGGTCGCCAAGAACTGCGAGGGGAAGGTCCCGCAGCCGGGCACGCTGGCTGCGGAGGACCACGAACTGCTCGCCCAGGCCGAGCGGCTGCTGGAAAAATCCCGCGCCGCCTACGAGGAGCAGGACTTCCACGCCTCGCTCGAGGCCATCTGGACCGTCCTCGGGGACACCAACGCCTACTTCGCCGAGCAGGCCCCGTGGGTGCTGCGCAAGACGGACCCCGAGCGGATGAACACCGTGCTGTACGTCACGCTGGAAGTGCTGCGGATCGTGGGCATCCTCATCCAGCCCGTCATGCCGGAATCCGCCGGCAAGCTGCTGGACGTCCTGGGCCAGGACGACGGCGGTGCCCGCGGCTTTGCTGCCATCGGCACGGCTATTGTGCCGGGCACGGTGCTTCCCGCGCCGGCGCCCATCTTCCCCAAGTACGAGGAACCGGCCCAGGAGCAGGCCGCGCCGTAGGCACCTGGTCCGGCAGCCGCCGTCGTTAGCGTTTCCGCAGGCCTCCTGCGCCGGGCACTATTGCAGGAACCGGGACCCGGCGGTCTCGTCCATGATCCCGGCGACGGTGGCCAGTTGCCGCTGGACCTGTTTTTCCAGCTGGCCGAGGCGTTCCCGGTCGAGCCGCGGCTCATGCTCGGCGAGCAGCTGGAGGGTCCGCCACAGGCACTCCTGGCCCCGCAGCATGGACTGGAGGGTTTCCAATTCCAGTTGCGACCCAGCATGCCCGCGTGCCCGGAGTGGATTCAGCGGATTCAGCTTGCCGGCGACTGCGCCGCCGAGTCCGGCGACCTTCTTGGCAGTGCTCCTGCGGTATCCGAACCGTTCGAACAAAACCTTGAGCTCACGGCGGGCCGAGGCCACCTCGTCCCGGACGTGGGCAAGCCGTTCGGCCTGCGGCGTCCCGCTCAAGGAGCCCACAGCGGAGCTGAAGAACCGGATCCCGGCCTTGGCGCCAAGCAGATGGGCATCGAGGTACGCTGCGAGGTCCTCGTGGTTGATCCGTCCGTCCGGGGAACCTGAATAGGTCACGGCAACTCCTCCAAGTCGGCTTGATTATCAGTATGCTGACCATTTTTGCAGATGGAGGCCGCAGGCTGTGCTGCCGGCCGGGGATTCTCAGCCGCCCAGGTCCTCGGGATGCCGGATGCGGGTGCGCTGGGCGCGGACGGCGCGGTTCCACACCCACGTGGCGGCCCAAAGCACGATGCCGAGGCCGATGAGGACGCCGGCGATCTGGTATTCGATGGGATCCTGCGCCCAGGGTCCCACGAGGAAGGCGCAGGTGATGGCGCCGAGATAGGGGAGGATCTTCGGGGCGCGGAAATGCTCGCGGTCGATCGGGCGCCGGCGCAGGACGATGACTGCGATGTTGACGATGGTGAAAACACACAGCAACAGCAAGGCGGTGGTTCCGCCGAGGGCGGCAACGGTGTCGGTGCCCATGAAGTTCGTGACCGTGATGATCAGGGCGAAAGCGATGAGCGTGGTGAAGATGATGGCGCTCCAGGGGGAACGCCGGTTCGGCAGGACCTTGCCGAGGGAGCGCGGCAGCACGTCCTGGTGGGCCATGCCGTAGAGCAGGCGGCTGGCCATAAGCATGTTGATCAGCGCGGTGTTGGCAACGGCGAACATCGACAGGAACGGATAGATGACGTCCATCGGCAGGTTGGGCGCGCCGGCCCGGACCACCTCGAGCAACGGCGTCTGGCTCTCGGAGAGCGTGCCGACGGGGACGATCGAGACGGCCGCGATGGAGACCAGCACATAGACGACGGCGGTGATGCTGAGGCCGGTAAGCATGACCTTGGGGAAGATCTTCACCGGATCCTTGGTTTCCTCTGCCATGTTGACGGAGTCTTCGAATCCCACCATGGCAAAGAAGGCCAGGGAGGTGGCGGCCGTGAGGGAGAGGAACACGCCCTTGTCTTCGGAGGTTTCGAAAACCATCACGCGGCTGAAGTCGACGTTGCCCTGGCTCATTGCCCAGAAGCCGATGAAGATGACGATCAGCAGTCCGGTGAGTTCGATCAGCGTGAGCACGACATTGAACTTCAGGCTCTCGCTGACGCCCCGAAGGTTTATCAGCGCCAGGATGGCCATGAAGATGAGGGCGATCCAGGTGACGCCGCCCTGGTCCCAGCCAAGGTTGAAGCCCACGATGAAGTTCTCGGCCAGGAATTTCGAGGCCGTCGACGCGGACGTGATGCCCGAGCTGAGGACGGCGAAGGTCACCAGGAACGTCAGGAAGTGGATGCCGAGGCCTTGTGCGTATAGAGCGCTGCGCCGGCTGCCTGCGGATACTTCGTGACGAGTTCCAGATAGGAGAACGCCGTGATGGTGGCGACGGCGAAGGCCAGCAGCAGCGGTGCCCAGGCTGCGCCTCCGACCTCGCCGGCAATCCGGCCGGTGAGTGCGTAGACGCCGGTGCCCAGGATATCGCCGACGATGAAGAGCAGCAGGAGTTTGGGCCCAATCGCCCGTTTGAGCTCGGGCTGTTCCCTGGTCACTGTGGATTCGCTCATCACTGGTCTCCGTCCGGCCGAGCTGGCGAAGCCGCGCCGTTCAGTTGTGGAAACCGAGTCGTTGATGGGCTGGCCCACAGGCACGGATCGTTTTCAATGCTGTATTTGGCCAACGTAGCACCGGCGTGCTGTAGCTGTCTGCACGCGGGCGCAAACCGGGGAGGCAGCCGAGGCCGGCTGCCTCCCCGGAATCCCTTTCAGGGACCGCTATGCCATGGCCAGTCCTTCCACCGGGCTGAGCTTCGCCGCGCGCCGGGCCGGCAGCACGGACGCGAGCAGGCCGGCAATGACGGCGACGGCGAGCACTGCCGCGAGCTGCAGCCACGGTACGTCGGGGACGACGGCGGCGAAGGCGCCGAGGGCGGACTGCGCACCCAGCCAGCCGTAGAGCACGCCCAGCGCCGTGCCGATCAGGGCGGCGACGCCGGCGATCAGCACCGCTTCGAGGGCCAGCATGCCGCGCAGCTGTCCGCGGGTCAGCCCCAGCGCACGCAGCAGCGAGGATTCGCGGGTGCGCTCCAGCACGGACAGGGACAGGGTGTTGGCCACGCCGACCAGCGCGATCAGCACCGCGACGGCCAGCAGCCCGGTCACCACGAGCAGCAGCACGTCGATGACCTGGTTGAAGGCGGCGCGCTCAATCGCCGCCCCGCTGAGCTGGTACTCCTCGACACCCAGGCCCGCGGCCAGATCAGCCCGCAGGTCCATCAGGGCTGCAGCGTCCAGGTCCCGGTCCACGGAGAGCCAGACCTGCGGCAGCAGGCCCGGGGAGCCGCTGCCGGAGTGTTCGGCACTGGCCGGGATGCCGATTTCTTCCGCCACGGCCGCGGTGACCAGCGGCGGAATGGCCATGCTGCCGGCTTCCACCACCGTGAGTTCCTTCCCGCCGCGGCTGCCGTTGATGGTCATGGTCTCCACGCCGGAGCCCTCGGGCATCAGCACCGTCTTGTCATCCAGCGCCAGGGACTGGTCCTGCAGCAGCCGCTCCTGTCCGGGCAGGAGCTGGTAGACACCGGTGCGCGCGCCGTCGACATCCGCAAAGCCGCCGATCGTGACCAAGCCGGCGGCAGCAACGCCGTCGTACTCCTCTGCTGCAGCCGCGTCCTTGGCATCCAGGACGCTACCGTCCAGCGCCGGTCCGGCAATGCTGAGGTCCACCGGGTACTGGTTGGCCAGCTCGGAGTCGAACGCCGTGCGCGCGGTCTGGGCGCCGGTCATCATCATCGCCACCAGCGTCACGCCGATCAGCAGTGCCGTCGCCGTCGCGGAGGTCCGGCCGGGATTGCGGACGGCATTGACGGCCGCGAGCCTGCCG
>NZ_ANPE02000119.1 GCF_000328305.2 Arthrobacter crystallopoietes BAB-32
TTTCGGGAAGGTCCCGGGCTGCTCAGCTGAGCCGCCCGGGACCTTTGCCTTCCCCGCTCTGTGCGCTCAGCAGCGGCCTGCCCCCTGTCACGATGAGCGTCGCCAAACCTCCGCGCCTATAGTGGAAAGTTGGACTAAATGGGAGGACAAAGCATGGGTGAAACCATCCGAATCGGCATCGCAGGTTACGGAAACCTGGGCCGCGGAGTGGAAGCGGCAGTGGAGAAGAACGCGGATATGAACCTGGTCGGGATCTTTACCCGACGCTCTCCGGCAGATCTGGCCCCGCTGCGCCCGCAGACGCCCGTGTACAACATGGACGAACTCGCGGCGCATGAGGACGGCATCGATGTGCTCATCCTCTGCGGCGGCTCTAAGGAAGACCTCCCGCAGCAGGGGCCGCTCCTGGCCGCACAATTCAACACAGTCGATAGTTTCGATACGCACGCCCGCATCCCTGAATACTTCGAGTCCGTGGACGAACCGGCTCGGGAAAACCGGAAAACGGCACTGATCTCCGCCGGCTGGGATCCGGGCATGTTCTCAATCAATCGGGTGTACGGCGAGGCCCTGCTGCCTGATGGCGACACGTACACTTTCTGGGGCCGCGGCCTCAGCCAGGGGCATTCCGATGCCGTGCGCCGGGTACCCGGCGTCGCCGGCGGCGTCCAGTACACCCTGCCCTCGCAGCCCGCCATCGACAAGGTCCGCAGCGGCAGCCGTCCCCAGTTGGAGACCCGGCAGAAGCACACGCGCGAGTGCTTCGTGGTGCTGGAGCAGGACGCCGAACCCGCCGCGGTGCGCGAAGCCATCGTGACTATGCCGCACTACTTCGACCAGTACGACACCGAGGTCCACTTCATTTCGGCCGAAGAGCTCGCCCGGGACCACCGCGCAATGCCGCACGGCGGATTCGCTATCCGCAGCGGCAACACCAGCAGCGAGCACGCCCAGGTCATCGAGTACAGCCTCACGCTTGAGAGCAACCCTGAGTTCACCGCCAGCGTCCTGGTGGCCTACGCCCGGGCGGTGCACCGGATGAACAAACAGGACCAGTTCGGTGCCAAGACCGTCTTCGACGTGCCGCCGGGCCTGCTCTCCCCCAAGTCGGCCGCCGATCTGCGGGCCGAGCTCCTGTAATTCTCCGCCAGGCCGAAAGCACTGTTGCCTCAGAGCGGAGCCAGCTGACGTCCGGTTCCACCCTGAGGCAACGGCCGCGGTCCTGCCGCAGGCCATGCCCGCACCAGTTGGCGCACGACCGGTGCGCGGGCCAGCTGTACTCTTCGCCGCCGTTCGAGTCCCGGCTATGACCTGCTGCTGTCGTCGACGGCCTTCAAACGTTCCAGTCCAGTGCCCACGGACCGCCGCAGCTTCGGTCCGAGTGGCCGTTCAACCGCTCGGTGGATGACCCAAGCCAGCACTACGCACAGTACGGTCGCCACGAGAAGGGTCAGCCAGGGCGAGAGCCAGGACTCGAAGACGGAAATGAACCACCAGCCCCAGTACTCATGTATCAGGTACAAGGGATAGGTGAGAGAACCGGCAAGCGCGAGCCATTTCCATGACACCTGTTTCAGCGGCGTCAGTGTCGTGGCCGCCACGATGAGGAAACAGCACATGATCGCGAGCCAACAATAGTAGTCGGCGAAATCATGCCCTGACATCTTTTCAATCGCTCTGAAGTGGCTGGTAGTTGTCTGCTGCGCGGCCAAGATGACATTCATGCCGAGCACCAGGAACGCGGGCATGGAGGGACCTTCGCGATGAAGCAGGTAGATCATCATGCCGCCAGCAAACAGCGCGGCTGAATGGGGCATGAGTAGTTCACTCAGGAAAGGGCTTTGGGCCTGTCCCGCCATGACGGCAGCTATGGGCCAGAACGTACAGAACAAGAGAATCCGGCTACGGGTAATTCCGACGGTGGCAAGGACGCCGATGAGCACATAGAACTTGAGCTCTTCCCAAAGGGTCCAATACACCCCGTCCACGTGGGCGACCCCGAGCGGTTCCTGCAACATGGTCAGATTCACGAGGACCTGTGTCATCGAGATGTCCTTGCCCTCCGGCCACACAACCAGCAGAAGGAATCCCGTGAGGAGGACGCCCGTCCAATAGGCCGGAAACAGCCTTCCGATGCGGGACGCGATGAAATGGGACGGGCTTCTCCCCCAGACCGACAGCAGAATCACGAATCCGCTGATAATGAAGAACAGCTGAACCCCGAGGCCTCCAAAAGCGGTGATTTTCGAGGTCGATGGGAAAACCTCGGCGACTGGCAGGCCCCAGGCGGCGTTCTCACGCGACGTGAAGTGATAGAGCACGACCGCAAGGGCCGCGGCCATTCGAAGACTGTCCAGCAAATAGAACCGGCCCCTCGGTCCTGGGTCTCCTTCACTCCGGACCGGGGCCCGCTCCACGGGGATCTGTTCCGCCGGCGTCCCGCCGGACCGGACAATCTCACTGGTAGTCATTGAAGCATAATCCTGTATTTTCGCTCTTCATACTGACGTACTTCTGCGCACGTGCGATCACCGGCCCTGCCCTGTGGCGGGGCCGGGGCCTCAATGCTTTGTCGGCGCTTGTGTCCCGTCAGTGAGTATCGACGGCGGAAACCTCGGACTTGTCCCCGCCCCACAATGTGTGGAACGTGCCTTCGGCGTCGACCCGCCGGTAGGTATGGGCCCCGAAGAGATCGCGCAGCCCTTGGGTCAGGGCCGCCGGAAGCCGCTTGCGGCGCAGGCCGTCGTAGTACGCCAGCGAGCTCGAGAACACC
Source organism: Arthrobacter crystallopoietes BAB-32 (assembly GCF_000328305.2). Lineage (GTDB taxonomy): Bacteria > Actinomycetota > Actinomycetes > Actinomycetales > Micrococcaceae > Crystallibacter > Crystallibacter crystallopoietes_A. Next base: position 2,774 of record NZ_ANPE02000119.1, read on the forward strand.
GGCACCGGGATTCCAAGCTGCACCGCCACAGCGACCACCCGCCGCCAAGCCGGAACGGCGTCCGCGATCGCGGTGGCGAAGGCGGGCGCGAAGAGCAGGTTTGCCGGCTTGTCCTCGTCCGCATAGGCCTTCATGATGTCGTCCAGCAGTTCGGCGCGGATGATGCAACCGGCCCGCCACAGCGACGCGATCTCATCCAGCTTCAGGTCCCAGCCGTATTCGGCCGCCGCCGCCGTCAGCATGTCGATGCCCTGCGCGTAGCTGACCAGCTTGGACGCGAACAGCGCCTGCCGGACGTCCTCGACGAATCCCTCCGGCACCTGGACCTGGTCCTCGTGGCCGGCGAGGATGTCCTGGGCCAGCGCCCGCTGGTCCCGCTGCGAGGACAGGCCGCGGGCGAACACGGACTCCGCAATTCCGGACACCGGCGAACCGAGCTCCAGCGCGGACACTACGGTCCAGCGTCCGGTCCCCTTCTGGCCCGCGGAGTCAACAACGACGTCGACAAACGGCTTTCCCGTCCTGGCATCCGTATGCGCCAGGACCTCGGCGGTGATTTCGATCAGGAACGAGGACAGTTCCCCCTTGTTCCATTCGGTGAAGACCTCCGCCTGCTCGGCAGGCTCCAGTCCGGCCGCGGAACGCAGGAGGTCGGAGGCTTCGCCGATGACCTGCATGTCCGCATACTCGATGCCGTTGTGCACCATTTTGACAAAGTGCCCGGCACCGTCGGTACCCACCCACCGGCAGCAAGGCTCGCCGTCGTACTTTGCGGAGATCTTCTCCAGCATGGGCCCGAGGGAGTCATACGAGGCGCGCGAACCGCCGGGCATGATGGACGGCCCCAGCAGCGCACCTTCCTCACCGCCGGAGACACCGATGCCGACGAAGTGCAGGCCCTTTTCGGCCAGTGCGGCTTCCCGGCGGCGCGTATCTTCGTAGTGCGAGTTGCCGGCGTCGATGACAATATCGCCCTCGTCCAGCAGCGGAACCAACTGCTCGATCACCGAATCCACCGGAGCGCCGGCCTTGACCATGATGAGCACGCGGCGCGGCTTCTCCAGCGCGTCAACGAGTTCAGCCAGGCTTTCCGTGCGGACGAAATCGCCCTCGTCACCGTGGTTCTCCAGCAGGGCGTCCGTCTTGGCCGCCGAGCGGTTGTGCAGTGCCACGGTGTATCCGTTGCGGGCGAAGTTCCGGGCGAGGTTGGCTCCCATAACGGCCAAACCTGTCACTCCGATGTGTGCACTCATGAAGTCTCCATTGCTGCTTGCGGAACCGGCAGGGCAATTGCGCCGGCCGGCGGGAATCCAGTGTCCAGCCTAGCCGGGCCCTGTACGGGAGCGGTAAGCGGTTGCACTATTTTTCCGGCACGGGCTGGTCAGAGGTCGTGGACGATGGCTGCCACGTCCTCGACGAGGTCCACACCGTCGTCCTTGGCGGGGCTGCCGTTGGAAAGCACAGCAATGCTGTATTCGTTGGCGCCTTCGCTGACATGTCCGATGCTGTTCACATTCCAGCGCCCCTGGTCATCCTGCAGCCAGCCGTTCTTCAGTGCGACGGCGGCATCATCCGTTCCAGCGGGAACTCCCCAATACTGGGAGCCTTCCACCGAGTTCATCAGTTCCAGCAGGTAGTTCCGTTGCTCTTCGTCGAGCCATTCGGCACCATAAACGACGGCGTCGACCACCTTCAGCTGGTCTTCCGCAGTCGTCAGCGACGCGCCCCAGCCGGCGCCTGCCTCGGTTCCGGCCATGCCCAGAAGCCGGTAGGTCTCTTCGAGTCCCACCTCGCCGCCGATCCGAATGTACAGCTCGTTGGTGGCCTCGTTGTCGCTCTCCCTGATCATCAGGCCCGCGAGCTCAAGTTCCTCGCCGGTCAGCCCCCGGCCGTCCTCTGTGGCCTGCCGGATCAGCGTCAGCACGATCGATACCTTCACGATGCTGGCTTCCATGTAGCGCCGGTCGCGCTCATACGTCCATGTCTGACCGGTCTCGCCATCACGAACGGCCACGGAGAAAGTCTTGCCCGTCACTGCGGCATGCTCGGCCATAGCCGCTTGGAAGCGCTCCTCCCTAGAACCGCTTCCGCCGGGAGCAGTACGCTCAGCCGGGGCTGGTCCCGCCAGGGCGAGGCCATGCTCAGGCAGGGCGTGCAGCAGGTCCCGGCTACCGCCGTCGTCGGCGAAGCTGAGCGCGGAAACGGTCAGCGCGGCAGCCGCCACTGCGGTCATGGCTCCGGCCGCGAGCCGGACAGTGCGTCGGGGCATATGCACCTAAAGTCGGGAACGTTCCTCTTCCTTGGTATCAAGCCGTACCCTGCTATGGCCAACCGGCTAGCCCTGCTCGGGATCAAACATGATCAGCTTCGCGCTCCTTAAACGCAAACAGGACCCCGTGTCCGAGGCCCTGGCGGGTGGGTCCTACCGGGATCGAACCGATGACATCCACGGTGTAAACGTGGCGCTCTACCAGCTGAGCTAAAGACCCAATGCGATGTTTTGTACAGTGCCGCAATGCGTTATCCGCCGCAACATCACAAGGAAATACCTTACCTGATAACCGGTCCGGCGTGCCAATCGGCCGGGCCCGAACCAGCCCCTGCCAGCCCAGGCAGCCCGGCCGAAAGCGCCTGCAGGGATTCTGAGGTTCCGGCCTCCAGCTTCACCGCGGCCAGGCCATCGCCCCGGGTTTGACCCCGATTGATGATGACCACCGGTTTCTCCTGCTTGGCGGCATGGCGGACGAAGCGCAGGCCGCTCATCACTGTCAACGACGACCCGGCTACCAGCAGGGCCGCTGCAGCGTCGACCATGGCATACGCTGCGGCAACACGGCTTTTGGGCACGTTCTCGCCGAAGTAGACAAAGTCCGGCTTCAGCATTCCCCCGCAGACCTCGCAGGCGGCGACCACGAAGCCGTCGGTGTCGGAAATGTCCGCGTCCGCGTCCGGCGCTACATCCCCCGCATCCGCTCTACCGGCCGTCCAATCCTCGTTCAGGCTCTCAAGCCTGACGGCCAGCGCAGCGCGGTCCACGATAGTTCCGCAGTCAAGGCAGATAACCTGGTCGAAGCGGCCGTGGAGGTCGATAACCTTCCGGCTTCCCGCGGCTTGATGAAGCCGGTCGACGTTTTGCGTGATCAGTCCGGTCAGCACGCCCTTGCGTTCTATCTCAGCCAAGGCGAAATGGCCCGAGTTGGGCTGCGCCCGGCGCATATGGCGCCAGCCGGCATGATTCCGCGCCCAGTACCGGCGCCGAAGCAACTCGTCCGAGACGAACTGCTGGTAGGTCATCGGATTGCGGGGAACGGACCCCGGGCCCCGGTAGTCGGGGATGCCGGAGTCCGTGCTCAAGCCTGCCCCAGTGAGGACGGCCAGGGGCCGACCGGAAAGGATCTCTAGCACATCCCGCAACTGCCCGTCCATTTGGTGGCTTGCCTACAGTTCCTTCAGGATCCGGTGGTACTCCTGGATATCCCGCGCTTGGGAGCGGGAATTCCGGATGACATGCCGCAGGACGCCCTCGGCGTCGACGATGAAGGTACCTCTGAGCGCCATGCCGGACTCATCGTCAAACACACCGTAGGTCTTGGCAACTGCGCCGTGGGGCCAGAAGTCGGCGAGCAAGTCGAACTCGTAGCCCTCCCTGTCGGCGAAGGCACGCAGGGCGAACTTATGGTCGATGGAAATGCCCAGCACACGGGCATTTTCGCTCTTGAACGACTCCAGGTCATCGCGCAATTCGCACAATTCGCCGGTACAGATGCCCGAGAAAGCGAACGGGTAGAAAACCAGGACGATGTTCTCGCCGCGCAAGGCCGAGAGCCGGACGGGCTCACCGAACTGGTTCGAGAGTTCGAAATCCGGCGCCGGCTGCCCGATAACAGGTTCAGTCATGGCCCTAGCCCTTGTTCCGCTTGCTCACGAGCCGCGCTGCGGCCCAGTCGTCGGAGACACCGGCCGAGGACGTAGCATGCAGTCCTGCAGTGGGTGCGGCTTCCTGGATTTCCGACGGCGGGACGTAACCGTCGCGGCCGGACTTCGGCGTGAGGACCCACACCTGCCCGCCGGAGTCGAGCGTCGTCTGGGCATCCATCAGCGCATCGACCAGGTCTCCATCTCCGTCACGCCACCACAGGATGACGGAGTCCACTGCTTCCTGGTCATCTTCGGTGAGCAACTCCGAGCCGGTGAGTTCCTCGATGTCGTCGCGCAAATCGAAATCCACGTCGTCGTCGTAGCCGAACTCCTGTATCAGGTCCCCTTCTTTGAAACCCAATTTGCCCGCCACATTATCGACTGCGGCGGTCTCGGCCTCACTCACTGTGCTCCTCCTAGTTGCAACTTCCTGCGTCCGGTTCGGACGTTGTTATGGATATTACAAGCCAACACCCTATTTGTGGTTGCTTCAAGCGGCCGTGACGCCTGGCCGCCGAAACAATGGACAGTGCCCGTAGCCGGATACTGGAGAGACCCAAGCCCCGGCGGACGCGGCAGCGGAGCCGTCACGTGCTGCGTAGATGCCCGCGAAACAGCTAGAGTTGCACCAGTTGTACCGTCCGGCGGATCCGGCATGGAACAGCAGCCGATGCCTCCGGCGAAGAGGCCGAACCCCGCCGTACAATCGGCCGGGACGCTTGACCAGACAAGGCGCAGACACAATCTGCACATCAGAGAGGTTGGACGTGAGCGCAGGAGAAGACACCTCACACATCCTGAGCGGCCTGACAAGCCAGCTGCCGGACCGTGATCCAGAAGAGACCGCCGAATGGATGGAATCTCTCGATCAGCTGATCCAGTCGCAGGGCACTGAGCGGGCGCAGTTCATTATGCGTTCGCTGCTGCAGCGGGCCGGTGCGCAGAGCGTGGGCGTTCCCATGGTCACCACCACCGACTACGTGAACACCATTCCGGTGGACCAGGAACCCGAATTCCCCGGCGATGAGGAAATCGAACGCCGCTACCGCGCCTGGATGCGCTGGAACGCTGCCATGCTCGTGCACCGCGCACAGCGCCCCGACATCGGAGTCGGCGGACATATCTCCACCTACGCCGGCGCCGCCACACTCTACGAAGTCGGCTACAACCACTTCTTCCGTGGCAAAGACCATTCCGGTGGCGGCGACCAGGTCTTCTTCCAAGGCCACGCCTCCCCCGGCATGTACGCCCGGGCGTTCCTCGAAGGCCGCCTGACCGAAGAGGACCTCGACGGATTCCGGCAGGAAAAGTCCCGCGAGGGTCACGCTTTGCCGTCGTACCCGCACCCGCGCAGCATGCCGGAGTTCTGGGAGTTCCCCACGGTCTCGATGGGCATCGGCCCCGCCAACGCCATCTACCAGGCTCAGCTGAACCGCTACCTGCAGAACCGGGGCATCAAGGACACTTCCGACCAGCACGTCTGGGCCTTCCTCGGCGACGGCGAAATGGACGAACCCGATTCGCGCGGTTTCCTCCAGTTGGCGGCGAACGAGAAGCTCGACAACCTGACCTTCGTCATCAACTGCAACCTGCAGCGCCTGGACGGCCCGGTGCGCGGCAACGGCAAGATCATGCAGGAACTCGAAGCGTTCTTCCGCGGCGCGGGCTGGAACGTCATCAAGGTTGTCTGGGGCCGCGAATGGGACGCGCTGCTGGCCAAGGACCGGGACGGCGCCCTGGTCGACATCATGAATTCCACTCCGGACGGCGACTACCAGACGTACAAGGCTGAGTCCGGCGGCTTCGTGCGCGAGCACTTCTTCGGGAAGACGCCGCAGACCAAGGACATGGTCGCGGACATGAGCGACCAGGAGATCTGGAACCTCAAGCGCGGCGGCCATGACTACCACAAGGTCTACGCCGCCTACAAGGCCGCCACCGAGTTCAAGGGCAAGCCGACGGTGATCCTGGCCCAGACCGTGAAGGGCTACGGCCTCGGCACCCACTTCGAGGGCCGCAACGCGACCCACCAGATGAAGAAGCTCACGCTGCAGGACCTGAAGGACTTCCGGGACCATCTGCGCATCCCGATCAGCGACGAGCAGCTTGAGGCCGACCCGTACCGCCCGCCGTACTACCACCCGGGTTCGGATTCACCGGAGATCAAGTACCTGATGGATCGCCGCGCCGCTCTCGGCGGCTCGGTGCCGGAGCGCCGCAGCGAGCACGCTCCTGTCCATTTGCCGGACGAGAAGGCCTACGAGGTCGCCAAGCGCGGCTCCGGCAAGCAGCAGGCGGCCACCACCATGGCCTTTGTGCGCCTGCTCAAGGACCTCATGCGGGACAAGGAATTCGGTGCCCGCGTGGTGCCGATCATCCCGGATGAGGCCCGGACCTTCGGCATGGACTCGTTCTTCCCCACTGCGAAGATCTACAACCCGAAGGGACAGAACTACCTGTCCGTGGACCGCGACCTGGTGCTGGCCTACAAGGAGTCCCCGCAGGGCCAGATCCTGCACACGGGCATCAACGAGGCCGGCTCCGTTTCGGCCTTCACCGCGGCCGGCACTTCCTATGCCACGCACGGCGAGCCGCTGATCCCGATCTACATCTTCTACTCCATGTTCGGCTTCCAGCGCACCGGCGACTTCTTCTGGGCTGCCGGTGACCAGATGGCCCGCGGCTTCGTTATCGGTGCCACCGCCGGCCGGACCACATTGACCGGCGAGGGCCTGCAGCACGCCGACGGGCACTCCCCGCTGCTGGCGTCGACCAACCCTGCGGTCATCACCTACGACCCGGCCTACGGTTACGAGATCGGCCACATCATGAAGGCCGGCCTGGAGCGCATGTACGGCGGGAACCACCCGGATCCCAACGTCATGTACTACCTGACCGTCTACAACGAGCCGATCATCCAACCGGTCGAACCCGAAGAGCTGGACGTTGAAGGCCTGGTCAAGGGCATCTACCTGCTGGCCCCGGCCAAGATCGACGGTCCCCGCACCCAACTGCTGGCCTCCGGCGTTGCCGTTCCTTGGGCTCTCGAGGCCCAGCAGATCCTGGCCGAGGACTGGAACGTCTCCGCCGACGTCTGGTCCGT
>NZ_ANPE02000118.1 GCF_000328305.2 Arthrobacter crystallopoietes BAB-32
CTTCCCGAAAATCCCTGGTCGGTACGTCAGATCCACATGGCGGGATCGATGTACTCGGCCGGGTCGACGGCCGGTTTTGTCTCTCTTTGCGGATCCCGGTGGCGGAAGGTCGCCGGGATACCCGTGATGATGGACTCTGCCGGCGCATCCTTGACAACAACGGCATTGGCGCCAATGGCACTGTCCGCGCCAATAACGACCGGTCCGAGCACCTTGGCGCCGGCGCCGATTACCACGCGGTCGCCGATGGTCGGATGGCGCTTGACCTTGGCCAGCGAGCGGCCGCCGAGGGTTACGCCGTGGTAGATCATGACGTCTTCGCCGATCTCCGCGGTTTCGCCAATCACTACGCCCATGCCGTGGTCGATAAAGAACCGCCGGCCGATCACGGCGCCGGGATGGATTTCGATTCCGGTCAGGAAGCGGCCGAACTGCGACAGCAGCCGGGCGGGGAAGCGCAGCCCCGGGTTCGACCACATGCGGTGAGTGAGCCGGTGGATCCAGATCGCGTGCAGGCCGGAGTAGGCCAGGAAGTTCTCAACCTTGCCGCGGGCCGCCGGATCATGCGACCGGGCCGCCTCCAGATCTTCCCGCAGGCGCGCTATGAATCCCATTGCCACTTCCTCTTTAGCCTTGACCGCTGCTGTTGCCGTCGGATACTCAGCCGCGGATGTCGTCATAGAGGATCGTGGAGATGTAGCGCTCCCCGAAGTCCGGGACCACGGCCACGATCAGCTTACCCGCGTTCTCTTCGCGCTTGGCCACCTCAAGGGCTCCCCAAACAGCGGCGCCGGCCGAGATTCCGCCCAGGATGCCTTCCTTGACGCCGAGCTCGCGGGCCACCCGGACAGAGGCCTCCGTCGGGGCATCGAGAACCTCGTCGTAGATGCCTGTGTCCAGGATTTCCGGGACGAAGTTCGCGCCGAGACCCTGGATCTTGTGCGGCCCCGGGGTGCCGCCGCTGAGGATCGGGGAGTCCTGCGGCTCGACGGCGACAACCTTGAGTCCGGGCTTGCGTTCCTTCAGCAGGCCGCCGGCGCCGGTGATCGTACCGCCGGTGCCGATGCCGGCCACGAAAATGTCGACCTCGCCGTCGGTGTCGGCCCAGATTTCCTCGCCGGTGGTTTCGCGGTGGATCTGGACGTTGGCCTGGTTGGCGAACTGCTGGGCCCAGATGGAGTTCTCCGTCGTGGCCACGATTTCCTTGGCCTTTTCCACGGCTCCGCGCATGCCTTCGGAACCGGGAGTCAGCACGATTTCCGCGCCGAAGGCCCGCAGCATCACGCGGCGCTCGGTGGACATGGTTTCCGGCATGGTCAGGATGACCTTGTAGCCGCGCGCGGCGCCGACCATGGCGAGCGCGATGCCCGTGTTGCCGGACGTGCCCTCCACGATGGTGCCGCCCGGGCGCAGGGCCCCGGCCTTCTCCGCAGCGTCGACAATGGCAACGCCGATGCGGTCCTTGACGCTGTTGGCGGGATTGTAGAACTCGAGCTTGACCGCCACGTTGCCGGGAAGCCCCTCGGCCAGCCGGTTGAGCCTGACCAGTGGTGTGCCTCCGACGATCCGAGTGACGTCGTCGTAAATTCTTGCCATGAAAGGTGCCTCTTCCCGCATGTGGGCTTTGTGGAATAAAGTGCCCTGCCGGAGGCCATGGGGCCACCCGGGCACAGTTGGTGCCAGCCTAGCCAGCCCGCGTGCCGGCGGTTAAGCTGCTAGCCATTGAGCGTAATATTTCCGCGCCTTGGCCAGCTTCGGATTGATGATGACCTGGCAGTAGCCCTGCTCCGGATGCTTGGCGTAGAAGTCCTGGTGGTATTCCTCCGCCGGGTGGAATTCGCCCAGCGGCACGACCTCTGTAACGATCGGGTCGTTCCAGCTCTCCTGGGCCCGTGCAATTGCCGCTTCGAAGACTTCCCTCTGCTGACCGTCGGCATAGAACATGGCGGAACGGTACTGTGTCCCGACGTCGTACCCCTGCCGGTTCAGCGTGGTCGGATCATGGGAAAGGAAGAACATTTCGAGGATGACGTCCTCCGGAATGACCTCTTCATCGAAGGTGACGGCCACAACTTCTGCATGGCCGGTTGTCCCGGAGCAGACTGCTTCGTAGAAGGGGTTCTTCGTTTGGCCGCCCGTATAACCGGAGACGACTTCCGTGACGCCCTTCGTTTTCCGGTAGACCGCGTCCAGGCACCAGAAGCAGCCTCCGCCGAGCACAAATGTCTTCATGGTTTAAACAATGTCAGAGGTCGCGCGAAGATTCCCAATGTGGCGGCGGCCACGAAACGATAGCGCAGTGCCCGCAGGTCATGGGGTAGAAAAGGACTTATGAACGACGACGAACAACGGCAGAACGCCGCGGATGTCCAGGATCCGGAGGCGGAACCGCAGCCGTCAGGCACCCCTGTGCTGGGGGATGTGCTGCTGGCCATTGAGGAACTTTGGCCTCAGTCGCTGTCCGAGCCGTGGGATGCTGTCGGTCCGGTGGTCGGCCGGACGTCGGCCGAGGTGCGGCGCGTCCTGTTCGCCGTTGATCCGACTGCCGAAGTCATCGACGAGGCCTTGGCCTGGCAAGCGGACCTGCTGGTCACCCACCATCCCCTGCTGCTCAAGCCGGTCAACTCGGTGGCGGCCTCGCACTTCAAAGGCGAAGCGGTGCACCGCTTGATCGAAGGCGGCTGCGCCCTCGTGACTGTCCATACGAACGGGGACAGCGCGGTAGGCGGTGTCTCCGACGTGCTGGCCGACGCCATGGGCCTGCAGGACGTCAAACCGCTGGCTCCGGCGGACAAGGGACTGCCCGAGGAAGGCATTGGGCGGGTTGGCGAACTGGCGGAGGCCACCACCCTCGGGGACTTCGCCGCCACGGTGTTCAGCATGCTGCCCGCGGTCGCCGGGGGAGTGAAGGTTGCCGGAGACCGCAATGGGCTCGTGCGCACCGTCGCTGTTTGCGGTGGCGCGGGCGACTCCTTGTTTGATGCGGTGCGCGCAGCACAGGCCGACGTTTACGTCACAGCGGACCTGCGCCACCACCCTGCTTCGGAAGCGCGCGAGGGCGCAGTGGACGGGCGCCCGTACCTGATCGACGTCTCCCATTTCGGCAGCGAATGGCTCTGGCTGCCGCCCGCCGCCGAAGCCTTGGACAACGTGCTCCGCGACCAAGGGTACGACGTCGAGGTCAGCGTCAGCGGGATCAACACCGACCCCTGGGACTTCATCCTCACCCCCGGCTGAGCCGCGGCACGAAACGATAGGCTATGAGGACGCCGCGCCGCTCCGGCCCGGCTGGCCCGAAAGGAATTCCATGGCGAAAGCACCAGCCTCCGAGCAACTGAGGCTGCTCGACCTGCAGGCACTGGACAGCAAATTGACCCAGCTGGACCGCCGCGCGGCCGCGGTGTCAGCCAACGCCGATATCGTGGCGCTGAAGGACAAGCTCGCCGCCGCGGATTCCGGACTCATGGCCATCAACACCGAAGTCAGCGACACCGAACTGCAGCTCAAACGTGCCGAGAACGATGTCGAGATGGTCCAGGGCCGCATCGACCGGGACCAGAAGCGCCTCGACAGCGGTTCTGGATCGGCCAAAGACCTGTCCGCTCTGCAGAGCGAACTGGTCTCTTTAAACAAACGGCGCTCCGATCTGGAAGACGTCGAGCTTGAGGTCATGGAGCGCCTCGAGGCACTGCGGGGCCGGCAGGCGGAACACCAGCAGTCCAATGATGCCCTGGCCCAGGAACTGGTGGCACTGGAAAAGACGCGCGACGACCAGTTGGCGGAGATTGCTGCCGAACGCCTGGAGACCGAAGCCGCCCGCGCGGAGCTGGCCGCCACCTTCGCACCGCCGCTGCTGGCCATCTACGATAAAACCCGCGCCCATCGCGGGATCGGTGCGGCCCGGCTGTTCCACGGAAAGTCCGAAGGCTCAGGCATGCAGCTAAGCCCCGGGGACCTGAACGAAATCCGCGGCGCCGCAGAGGACGACATCGTATTCTGCCCGGACTCGGGCTGCATCCTTGTACGTTCGGCGGAGTGGGCCTAGCGCCCGCCTCGGCGGACCCGGCCTGCCTGGCGGAGCCGGCGGGCCCTGCGCTTCAGGGCCTTGACGAGCTGCGTGGAGCTGCCGCGCCCGACCAGGTCTGCTGGCTGGCCCAGGATCGACGCACGAAGGGTGCCGTCCGATTGCTCCTCCAGCCTGATGCGGCGTCCCGTATCCACGGTGAACACGGCCCCTCCGGCACTGAGCGAAATCTGCGCACGGTAGACGCCCGCTTCCATTCGCTCCATCGGTATGCCCTCGCGCCGCGCCGTCGAGAGCCGGGCATGGGAATAGTCGCTCATTCCGTCGCCGAAATGGTCTTCTTGGCGAGCCGACTTCACGCCTGCCAGCGGAAAGGACCGGACGGTGGACCCGGAACTCAGGACCAGGTAGTAGCGTCCGGAAGACCAGCTCGTCATTTCAACACCGCGCACGGCCAAGGTCCCGTCGAAGTGGACCCTGTCTGCCCGCGCCCACTGCCGGTCGATGGCGAACTTGGCCTGCGTCGGCTCCGTCCCAACGATCGGGCGTTTCTGCAGGAGACCGCCGTTAGGACCCGATCTGAATCTCAGCAAGTAGCCGCTGCCGTCAGAGCCCTCCGCTCCAGTCTGCCGGCTCGAGGTGCAGGCCGCCGTCACAGTACCCGCTTCGGGGGCTGTCAGCGCCAGGCGTACCTCGTAGTCGCCGCCCGGGAGTGCCTCCATATCGACGCCGTCCTTCGGGGCGCGGAACTTGCCGAACCGGTAATCGCAGAAGGCTTCGTCGTAGAACGTTTGGTAGATGCCGCGGTCCTGGACCTGGACGAGAGGAAAATCAAACGTCCCTGCGGTTCCGGATAGCACCACGGAGGTGCTTAGCGCGGAGGGCTGGGTGGCGGAATGCCCCCGGAGGAAGGCGACGCCTTCCGGGAAAAACTTCGAGCCCTCGAACCTGCCTGACCGCAGTTCGGCCACTGCACCTGCGGAATCCCGTTGCCGCCGCAGCACAGCCGCGGCCTGTTCCGGCTCCTGCGGTTCCCCGTTGCGGACCTCCCCGAACCGCGGAGCAACATTGTCGCCAAGCGCATACAGCGTCGAGAGCAGCAGCGGCATGTTGTAGCGCGTGACATCCGAATGCTCATCCACGATGTCGGAATCGGTCTCGATGTAGTTGAAGTTGGAATACTGGCGCAGCATGGGCAACGCCGGCTCGACCTGTTCGAAATGGAACTGGTCCTTCGGCGAGCTGAACACGTAGATGTTCCGGTCACGACGCGTGTCGGCGGCAACCGCATCCGGGATCAGGCGATCCAGCAGCTGGCGTTCTGCGACGTCCCCGGTGCAGGTCAGGTGCCGATGAATGACCGGCCGATGCTTATTGGTATGGGACCCCACATAGATCTGCGGGGCGCTGGCTACGATATTCGGGAAATCGTACTTGAGGCCGAAATAGAGCGCTGCAAACCCGCCCTTGGAAAAACCGGCCAAGGTACATTCCTCGCGGCTCAGTCCCAGCCGCTCCAATTCCGCTTCGATGGCGGCGATGACTGCGCGTTCCACGGAGAAGTCGAGGCCGTTGCACAGGTAATACGAATACTGGCCGCCGAAATCGTCCTTGAGCCACAGCCAGTTGGCCTGGCTGTCGCTGGAGCCGCGGCCGTCGAACTCGTAGCTGTCGATGGGCCGGATTCCGGCAAACATCACGATCAGGTGCCGCCGGTCCAGTTTGGCAGGCCGGGTCTTGCAGTGGACGGTGACGCCCTCGTGCACAAACGTATACTCGGTCTGTTTCCGTGCCATGGCTCAGTCCCGCAGGACGATATTCAAGGCGTGCGGCTTCCGGCCGGTTCCGGGCACCAGCTCGGCCCACCACGCCTCCTGGGCAGCCTTGAGCAGTGCGTCCGGCGTGGCCGGCGCCTTGCCGCGGCGGGTCAGCAGGTGCCGCGCCAGTTCGCCCCGGGTGTGCTTGGCAAAGTGCGAGACGACGGTGCGTTTGCCTGCGCGTTCCTGGAAGACATTGACCACGACCGAGCGCTCCGCCGGGGGAGCCCAGGCCGCTGCATAGCTGCTGGAGCGGCAATCGACCACCAGCTCTCCATCGGCGCGGCCGTCCAGCGCTGCCGGGAGGTGTTTCTTCCAGTAAGCGGCCAGCTTGCCGGTTTCCGGCAGTGCCACCGACATCGACAGCCGGTACGCCGGAATGCGGTCCGCGAAGCCAATCGCGCCCCACAGCGCGGAAATAACGACGACGGCGGCATCGGCTTTGCGTTTCTGCGTCGCCGTCATGCTGCGGTAGCCCAATGCGTCGTACAGGACCCCGGAATACACTGTGTGCGCCGCGGCCGCCGGTTCGGCCTGCAGCCGGGTGTTGCGCTCCACCTCTGCAGCCAGCGAAGCGCCGACGCCCAGGTGGGCTAGGGCCTCCGGATGCGAACTTGCCTGGGCGAGCGCATCGAGCACTTCCTGGCGTGCCTCGTTGAGCTGACCGAAGCTCAATTCGGAGAGTTCGAATGGCTGTCCCTTCGGGGCCGCCGTTTTTCCTTCGGAGGGAGGTAGCAGAATCAGCACCATCCGAGCTTACAGAACCTCGGCTGGCCCTTCCCGTCCGGTTTCCGGGCGGGCTGGACGCTGCCTGGCCGCTGTATCCTTGAGGGTGGACAGGCTGGCCGGGCGATCGCGTCGGCTGCCCTTTGGGCGGCCGCCGAGGAAAGTCCGGGCTCCGCAGGGCAGGGTGGTGGGTAACACCCACTCGGGGAAACCCGCAGGCCAGTGCCACAGAAAACAGACCGCCAGGGCTGCCGCAGGCTCCCTGGTAAGGGTGAAACGGCGGTGTAAGAGACCACCAGTGCCCCGGGTGACCGGGGCAGCTAGGTAAACCCCACCCGGAGCAAGGCCAGACAGGACACGATCGAGGGCTGCCCGCCCGAGTGTCCGGGTAGGCCGCTTGAGGGTACCGGCAACGGTGCTCCTAGATGGATGATCGCCACCCCGCGCTGGGTAACCGGCGCAGGTGACAGAACCCGGCTCACAGGCCAGCCTGTCCGCCCCGCAGCAGCTGCTGTGAGTGACTTCACATGTAACCATGCGGTGCGGGTGCGGGCGCCCTCTAAACTAGAAAGTGGGCAATGCCCAATAACGCAGTGCCAACCGAGGCGCGTGCGTGTCTGCGCGAGGTGACCATGCTTCGCCGCCGGGGTTCGCCGTGGATATCGCGGCGGTTCCAACCGGGCTCGAGGGAGAACCCGGCTGATGTAGGAAGGTAACTTAGGTGAACCAGAAGTCTGAAGCGGCCCTGGATACGTGGATCAACCGCGAGGCGCTTGCTGAAACGATGATCCCGCTGATTGGCCGCTTGTACCGCGAAAACAACGTGGTGACATCCATTCACGGGCGCAGCCTGATCAACCAGTCCGTGGTGGGCATTCTCAAAGCCCACCGCTTCGCCCGCCAGATTGACGAGGTGGAGCTGCCGCTGGAGGAAACCTTCCCTGTGCTGCAGGCCCTGACTGAACTCGAACTGGGCGCCGGCTCCGTCGACCTGGCCCGCCTGCTGGCCAAGTTCAAGGCGGAAGGCGCTGGCCGCGACCTGAAGGATTTCCTCCGCGAGGAACTGTCCGGCATCGTTGGCAAGCGCGGCGAAGACGCCCGCAAGAGCACCGACGTCGTCCTGTACGGCTTCGGCCGCATCGGCCGCCTGCTGGCCCGGATTATGATCGGCCACTCGGGCGGCGGCCACGGCCTGCGCCTCCGCGCCGTGGTAGTCCGCAAGGGCAGCGAGAACGACCTGGTCAAGCGGGCCAGCCTGCTGCGCCGCGACTCGGTCCACGGACCGTTCGAGGGCACCATCTCGGTGGACGAAGAGGCCAACACCATCCTGGCCAACGGCACGCTGATCCAGTTCATCTACTCGAACGACCCGGCATCGGTGGATTACACCCAGTACGGCATCGAGGACGCCATCGTTGTGGACAACACCGGCAAGTGGCGTGATGAGGCAGGCCTCTCGCAGCACCTGCAGTGCCCCGGTGTGTCGCGCGTGGTCCTGACGGCGCCGGGCAAGGGCGGCCTGAAGAACATCGTGCATGGCGTGAACCACCAGGACATCAGCGCCGACGACAAGATCGTCTCTGCTGCCTCCTGCACCACGAACGCCATCACCCCCGTGCTGAAGGCGCTCAACGACAAGTACGGCATCGTGCATGGCCACGTGGAGACCGTCCACTCCTACACGAACGACCAGAACCTCATCGATAACTTCCACAAGGGTTCCCGCCGGGGACGTTCGGCAGCCCTGAATATGGTGCTGACCGAAACCGGAGCCGCCAAGGCTGTGGCGAAGGCCCTGCCGGAGCTGGAAGGCAAGCTGACCGGCAATGCCATCCGCGTCCCCACCCCCGATGTATCAATGGCGATCCTGAACCTCAACCTGGAGCAGGACGCTACTCGGGATGAGCTCAACAGCTACCTGCGCGCCGTCTCGCTGGACTCCGATCTGCACAAGCAGATCGATTACATCGCCTCGCCCGAGGTTGTTTCGACCGACTTCGTCGGCTCGCGCCGTGCCGGCATCGTCGACGGCCTCGCCACCATCGCCAACGGCAAGAACGCCGTCCTCTACGTCTGGTACGACAACGAGTTCGGCTACAGCTGCCAGGTGATCCGCGTGCTCGAAGAGATGGCAGGCGTCCACCCGCAGCAGTTCCCCGTGGTGGCCAAGGAAGCAGTGGCCGGGACCATCGGCTAACAAACGAGCCAACTTAAGGACCGTCCTGGGAGGGCCGGCTGCGCACTTGGCGCGGCCGGCCCTCCCGGCGTTGCGGCTATGGCTTTTGCCGCCGGGGCCTTCCTAGAATGTCCCTATGACTGAGAAGACAGAGCTGACCAGGTGGGAACAGGCGCAGGCCAACCACAAAGAAGCCGTGCGCCTGCTCGAAGAAGCCAAGGCAGCCTTTGCCCGGGGGGAAGTCCCGCAAAAGCGCGTGGATGAGCTGACCCGGCTGAAGGATATCGCCACCGAGGACTATCTGCGGTGCGAGAAGGAACACCGTTCGGGCCTCACCGACTACTGAATGCGCGTCTCCACACTCTGGAGTGCGGTCAAACGAAGACTGAGGCGGGAGCTCGCCGCCCGCCTGCCCTCGCGGATGGCGCCGGGTGATACGGGTGCGAGCGCGAGTGCCCGGACAGCCCAAATCTCCGTCGTCATCCCCGTCTACAATGCCCTGCCGTATTTGGAAGAACTTCTCGAGAGCCTCTCCCACCAGGACCTGGATCCGGAGCTGTTTGAAGTCATCGCGGTAGATGACGGCTCCACGGACCGCAGCGGAGACGTCCTCGAGGCGTACGCGCAGAGCCACCCGAATTGCCGCGTGATCCATCAGCCGAACAGCGGATGGCCCGGACAGCCGCGGAACGTGGGCATCGACGTGAGCCAGGCGCCGTACGTCTTCTTTTGCGACGCGGATGACGTGCTGGGGAGCGAGTCGCTGCGCAGGATGCTGGACTTCGCTCGGAAACACGACGTCGACGTGCTCGTGCCGAAAATGGTCGGCGTCGGCGGGCGCGTAGTCCAAGGTGCTGTCTACCGGAAGACCGTCGTGGATGCCGAACTGCGGCAGGTCCTCGCTACCTTGTCCCCGCAGAAACTCGTCCGCAGGTCCCTGCTCGACACCCATGCGATCAGGTTCCCCGAAGGCAAGGTGCGCCTGGAGGACGGGATCTTCCTGTCGCAGTGCTACTTGAGGGCACGGCGGGTGTCCGTAGCGGCCGACTATGACTACTACTTCCTCAGGACCCGGGCGGATCGCACCAATATCAGCTCCCGCCGCACCGTGCCGCGGCGCTACATGAATTCAGTGGAACAGATTGCCCGGACCTTGCTGGATAAGGAACTGAATCCCAAGGCTTCACCGCTATGGGTCCTGGACCTGTACCGGAGAAAATGCCTCCGCACCTACGACCCGGAACGGTTCAGATCCATGAGCGGCCGGACCCGGAAGCAGTGGGTCATGCTCCATGCGGAGTTTGCCGAGAAGTACATCCCTCGGGACCTTGAAGCGCAGCTTCCACCTGACATGCGCCAACGGGCCGAACTTGTCCGTAACCGAGACGTCGCGGGACTGATGCAGTTGGCCGCAAGGTAAGGGCCGGGTCAGTGGCCGAAGGGGTCCGGGTCCACGCCGGGCATCCAGGTCTGGCCCGCGGTGCCCCAGCCCGCGTTCCTGATGTGCTTGCGGGCGCGTTTGCCCCACCGGTCGTTGAGACGGTCAATGTAGAGCTTGCCGTCCAGATGGTCGTATTCGTGCTGCATGACCCGCGCGAACCATCCGGTCGCTTCGAAATCCAAGGGGCTGCCGTGCTCGTCGAAGCCCTGGACGCGGGCCCACTCGGCGCGCTTGAGCGGATAGCTCAGTCCGGGGACGGACAGGCAGCCTTCGACTTCCTCATCCGGATCCGGCTCGGCGCCTGAGACTTTGCCTAAGGTGATCGACGGATTGACGACGACGCCACGTTCCGGCACGCCGTCGTCGTTGGCGAAGTGGTAAGTGTAAAGCCGAAGCCCGACCCCGATCTGCGGAGCGGCAAGGCCGACGCCATGCGCCGCGTCCATCGTCTCGTACATGTCCGCCACCAGCTCCTTGAGCTGGTCATCGAACTGCTCCACCACGGCTGCGCGCCGGTGCAGCACCGGCTCACCGGTGATGGTGACGGGATGGATCGTCATGCTTCTCCTTTGGCCTTACCGGAAAAGCAAAGAGCCGCCTGGATCTGCTCCACGCGGCTCTTTGCGAAGTCGGCCTCGCAGCCAACCATTATGGGGTGAGTAACGGGGATTGAACCCGCGACCTCCTGGACCACAACCAGGCGCTCTGCCAGCTGAGCTATACCCACCATATGCCTCTTTGTTCCTCCCGGCAGACTCCACTCTAGCGGCTTCTACCGGTCTTCAACCACAAAAGGCAACGCAGATAAGTCTACATGCTCGGCGGGGTGGTTTTGGCCATTCCGGGCGGTTTCGCCAAAATGTGCTCCACCTAACATCGGGTGGCCGGCTTCAGTCCACGGCGGAAGCGGAAACGGTGGCCGCGATCTGCTTGGCGGCGGCCGAATCGGGGCCGGGGGAGGGGACGAAGACGGCTTCGCGGTAGTAGCGCAGCTCGTTGATCGAATCCTTGATATCGCCGAGTGCACGGTGTCCGCCGCTTTTGGCCGGGGCCTGGAAATAGGCGCGGGTGAACCAGCGGCGGGACAGTTCCTTGATCGTGGAGACGTCAATGATGCGGTAGTGCAGGTGGGAGACGACGCGGGGCATGTCGCGCGCGAGGAAGTTCCGGTCCGTGCCCACGGAGTTGCCGGCCAGTTGCGCCTTGCGGGGTTCGGGCACCCAGGCGGTGATGTACTCCATCACCTGGTCCTCCGCCTCCGCCATCGAAACGCCGGAGGGGAGTTCGTCCAGCAGTTTCGACGTGGTATGCATCTGCCGGACGAAATCGCTCATCTGTGCCAGTGCCTCTTCGGATGGCTTGATGATGACGTCGACTCCGTCGCCCAGGACGTTCAGCTCGGAATCGGTGACCAGGACGGCGACTTCGATCAGGGCGTCCTTTTCCAAGTCCAGACCGGTCATTTCGCAATCGATCCAGACAATATGTTCGTTAGAGATAGGCACCGCTCCAATGTACCGCGTCCATCAAGGCCCCTGGCGGGCCAAACCCGGATGCGGGAGCTCCCGCTCCCAGCCTGCCAGCGGGTCCGAATGCTACAATCCGCTGTTGAGCATCTGCGCGGCTGCGGCCGGCGGTGCGCCTGCAATGCTGTTCTCCGCCGACGGCCCCAACCGGGGACCGCCGGCCCGGCACAATAGCCCTGAGCTACCTGACCGCCCCCAAGGATTGGATCCAGCAAGACCATGACAGCCCGCATGCCAGCTCCTGGACGCATCGGTCCCAAAGAGGGGACAGAAGGCGGCGGGCAGTCGGCACGGAGCATCATTGAGGGCACCATCGGTTCGCTGCTGATGGTCTTCGGCTCCCTGGGCGTGGGATGGCTTGCATCCATCTCCGAACTGCGGCGGTGGCCGTTGCTGATCTGGCTGCGCGTTGAGCCGGCCGGCGTGGTCCTTTCAGTAGTGGTGCTGGCGCTCGGGGGCATGTTGCTCGTCCGATCCTGGCTTCGCCTGGGCCAGCGGTTCACGGAGTGGGGGAGGGAATCCCGCAAGGCAACCTATACAGCCATCGTCGCCTGGGGCGCCCCCTTGGCCTTCAGCATCCCGCTCTTCAGCCGCGACGTTTATGCCTACATAGCCCAGGGCAGGGTGATGGTGAACAACCTCAACCCGTACGTGGACGGCTACGACCAGCTCTCCAACTACCTGCAGACCGGTGCCGACGACATGTGGGCCCAGAGCCCCACGCCGTACGGTCCGATCTTCCTGTGGATGGAAGAATTCGTGGTGTGGCTGACCGGCGGCCATCCGGAATATTCGATCATCCTGTTCCGCATTATTGCCCTGGCCGGTGCCGCGATGTGCGTCTACTACGGGCCGAAGCTGGCCGAACTGCATGGCATCAATCCGAACCGGGCGTTGTGGCTGGCATGCGCGAACCCGCTGTTCCTCACGACCTTCATTGCCAGTATCCACAACGATGCCCTGATGCTGGGGCTGGCACTGGGCGGGCTCTACATGGCGGCGGTCGGCAAGCCGCTGCGGGCCGTGCTGCTGGTGACACTCTCCGTTGGGATCAAGCCGATCACCCTCGTCTTCCTGCCATTTATCGGCCTGCTCTGGGCCGGCAAGGGTGCCAGCTGGCCGCGCAAGTTCGCCTACTGGACACTGACCGCCGGTTTGTCCTTTGGCCTGCTGGGCGTCCTGGGCCTGATCAACGGCTTCGGCTTCGGCTGGATATCCGCCCTGAGCACCCCCGGCAGCATCTGGATCTGGTACGCCCCGGTCGGATTGCTCGGAGCTGTCCTGGGCAGCATGGCCGAAGCGGTCACCCTTGACGGGGAATTGGTGACCTGGTTGGTACATAAGACGGGTACGGCGGTCTCTGTCGCCGTCGTGCTTTGGACTATGTTCCGCGGCAGGCACGAACTGATCGTGCGCAGACTGGCCCTCGCGATGGCCGCAGTCGTGCTGCTGGCTCCCGCCATCCACGCATGGTACGTTGTGTGGCTGCTGCCGCTGTTCGCCGCCACGGGCATCCGAAATGACTGGCAGGTCCGGACCGTCTATTCGATCACGTCCTTCCTGATGGTCCACGCGATCGCGGACCAGCTGGACATCTTCCCCTACATCGAATTCGACCTCACGGCGGCGCGGATCCTGGCCGCCGTCGTGGCGGTGGGATTCGCCGCTTATCTGGTCTTTTTCGACCCGAAGACCCGGAAGCTGTTCCGGAAGGAATACGCGGACACTGCCGACGACCGGCTGTTCTGACAGAGGGACGGCGCGCCGGGAAGGCTGCCGCCGAATGCAGCGGCCGAAAATACTGGAGATACTGGAGCAATGACCACCGAGCCCGAAGAAGTAATTTCAGCAGATTTCGACGTCACCGGTTGGGACCCCGAGCCCTACGAGGTGGAAGGTTCGAATTCCGACCTGAGCCGGGTCCAGGTGACCAAGCTTTTTGATGGCTTGATCACAGGCACCAGCCGGGCGGAGCTGCTGATGGCCGGCAATGGCAGGGGCGCCGGCTATGTCGCCTCCGAAGTGTTTACCGGCACGATAGACGGCCGGTCGGGGTCGATGATCATCCAGCACTGGGGGCTTGCCGAAGGCGAAGTTGCGGTCAGCGACGGGCATATCATCCCGGGCTCCGGCACTGATGAACTGAAGGGCATTGTCGGCAAAGCCACCTATTCGCAGGATGCCAGCGGACAGCACAGCCTGCAGCTGCGGATCTTCTTTCGCACGGAGACGCCCACCGAGCTGCCCGGCTGAATCCTCTAAACTCAGTATGTGCCTCGCCAAGGACGGGTCCTTGGCCTCGCGCCGCCATCAACTATTTGCGTGTAAGGGAACCAACCTGGCATGAGCCTTGCCGACTATGCGGACCGGAACCAGCTCCATCGAGTTGGCGCCCGTCCGTCGCTGCCCCGCTATCTTGCCGAAGCCTGGAGCCGGCGGGACTTCGCCATTGCCATGGCCAAGTACAAGATCGAGGCCTCGAACCAGCGGAACCGCTTGGGCATGCTGTGGATCTTCATCAAGCCCACGCTGAACGCGATCATGTACGGCGTTATTTTCGGCGTCCTGCAGGGAGCCAGCCGGCCGGAGAACTTCCCGATGCACGTGGTCATCGGCGTGTTCCTGTTCGAGTTCTTCTCCACCTCGATGAACAGCGGGGCGAAGTCCATTACCGGCAACGGCGCGCTCGTGCAGTCTCTGGCGTTCCCGAGGATCACCCTGCCGCTGTCGACGGTGATCCAGCAGCTCATGACGCTCGTGCCGATGCTCGGCGTCATGGTGGTCTACATCCTCATCCTGGGAGCGCCCATTCGGCCCGAATGGCTGCTGGTCATCCCGCTCGTTGCAATTTTCACAGTGTTCAACCTGGGCGTGGCCCTGATCGGCGCGCGCCTGACCGTGCACATCAGGGACCTGACGCAGCTGCTGCCGTTGGTAACGCGGATCCTCTTCTACACTTCCGGCGTGCTCTTCTCCATCGACCGGATTCTGGCGCCGTACCCTTGGGCCGTGGCGCTTTTCGATTTCCACCCGCTGCACGAGGTCCTTTCGATCGCGCGGGGGCTGCTGATGCCGGGCGTTGAGTTCGACCCGGTCTATTGGCTCTATTTCTCGGTGTGGGCCGTGGTGGTCTTCGTCGCCGGGATCCTGTTCTTCTGGTCAGCCGAGGAGCGCTATGGCCGAGTCGACTAAAACCGGAGAAGAAGTGATGAACGAAACCGCAGCGGACGGGCGCACGCCCGTTGTCGTCGTCGACGGCCTGCATGTGAAGTACCAAGTCCATGCCGGCGGACGCCCGGTCAAGGGTACCGGCCGCTCTTTGCTCAAGCGTGCGGGGCGCGGGATCAGGACGGTGCACGCGCTGAAGGGCGTTTCCTTCACCGCCTATGAAAACGAGTCCATCGGGGTCATCGGTTCCAACGGGTCCGGCAAATCCACGCTGATGCGTGCCTTGGTGGGACTGACCCCGCCGAGCGACGGCGCGGTCTACGCGTCGTCCCGTCCGAACCTGCTGGGCGTGGGGGCAGCGCTGATTCCGGATCTGTCCGGCGAGAAGAACATCCAGCTGGGCGGGCTCGCCCTGGGTTTTTCCAAGCAGGAGATCGGCCGCCTGCGCGATGACATCGTTGAGTTCGCCGAGCTGGAGGACTTCATCGACCTGCCGATGCGGACCTACTCTTCGGGCATGCAGGCCCGGCTGAAATTCGCCATCGCAGCCTCGAAGCAGCACGAGATCCTGATCGTGGATGAGGCACTTGCCGTGGGGGACCAGCGATTCCGCAAGCGCAGCGAAGCCAGGATCCGGGAGATCCGGGAGAACGCCGGCACCGTATTCCTCGTCTCGCACTCCATGAAGTCCATTCTCGACACCTGCAGCCGTGTCATTTGGATCAACAAGGGCGAGCTCAAAATGGACGGCGACCCGAAGGAAGTCGTCGCCGCGTACCAGGAAACCAAGAAGTAGTGCCCGCCACGTCCAGCCTGACCCCGTTGGAAGAGAATCCCGGCGTTTCCTACATCATGCCCATCCTCAATGAGGCAGCCCATATCGAGGACGCCGTGCGCAGCATCCTCGCCCAGGACTATCCCGGACCCAAGGAGATCGTCCTGGCCCTGGGCCCGTCCACGGACGGGACCAATGAGATCGTCGGTCGGCTGCAGGCAGGCGAGCCACGGCTGCGCAGCGTCACCAGCCCTACGGGCCGCACGCCTGCCGGACTGAACCTTGCACTCGACGCGTCCCGCTACCCCGTGATCATCCGAGTGGACGCGCACACGGAGCTGGAGCCCCACTACACCGCCCGCGGTGTGGCCACCCTGCGCCGCACCGGAGCCGCGGACGTCGGGGGACTGATGGACGCGCAGGGCAGGACGCCGTTCCAGCGCGCCGTGGCCGCCGCCTATGTCTCGCCGCTCGGCCTGGGAGGGGCCGCTTACCACAGCGGCGCGCCGGAAGGGCCGGCAGAATCCGCCTACTTGGGCGTGTTCCGGCGGGAGGCGCTGGACGCCGTCGGGCATTTTGAAGAGACTCTATGGCGCGGCCAGGACTGGGACATGTGCCTGCGCCTGCGCCAGGCAGGCTATGACGTCTGGTTCGATCCCGGCCTTAAGGTCACCTACTGGCCGCGTTCCAGCTGGAGCAAGCTGGTGCGCCAGTTCTATGCCGCCGGCATCTGGCGCGCAGAGCTGGCCCGCCGGCACAAGGAAGGCAAATCTGTGCGGCACTTCATCCCTCCGCTGCTGGTGGGAGGCCTGGCAGCCGGAACAGCCGCAGGAGCATTGACAATCTCGGGGGCCACCCGAAGCTGGCCTGCCTGGCTAAAGCTGCCGGCCGCCGCCGCAGCACTGCTACCCGCGTTCTATGCCGCCGGCGTGGCCGGGACGTCGGCCACCGCGAAGGCGGACCTCACCGCCTCGGAGCGGCTGCTGCTGTGCATCGTCCTGCCGAGCATCCACGTCAGCTGGGGACTGGGCTACCTGCGCGGCCGGCTGCTCGGCGCAGCCGGCACTGTGGACACCAGCCGGAGGAAATCATGACCAGCTCCAACCGTCCGGCCCGTCCCACGCTGGAACAGCTGCGCGAAGTCGCACAGCCGCCGGAAGTGCGCAGCCGCAAGAACGCCGAGCACTGGACCGCCGAGCTGTACCTGCGCCACATCTCGATCTACCTGACCAGCGTCCTGGTCCGCACCGGAATCTCCGCGAACGGCGTGACCGGGCTGATGATCCTCTCCGGCTGGGCCATCTCCGCCGCCTTGCTGGTTCCGGGCATCTGGGGTCCGCTGCTCGCCGTGTTCTTCTCGCAGCTGCAGCTCTACTTCGACTGCAGCGACGGGGAAGTGGCGCGCTGGCGTGGAACCCAGAGCCCCAAGGGCATCTTCCTCGACAAGATCGGCCACTACACCACCGAGGGCCTGATCCCGCCCGCGCTGGCGCTGCGGATCATCCTGGACCTCGGCCTGCTGGATACGGACCCGGCCTCTGCCTATCTGCACCTCTTCCTGGGCGCCGTGCTCGCCCTGCTCATCGTGCTCAACAAAGCCCAGAACGAGATGGTCCACGCCTCGCGGGCCCTTGCAGGACTGGGCAAGCTGCCCGACACCGCAGAGGCCAAAGCCGTGCCGACTGCTTCCCTCGTAGGCAGGCTGCGCCGCGTGGCCCGCTTCCTGCCGTTCCACCGGGTGCTGCACTCAGTCGAGATGAGCCTGCTGGTCCTGGCTGCATCGATCGTGTCGCTGGTCGCGGGCCAGGCCGAGCTGGGCGAACGCTGGCTGCTGTACATCCTGGTCCCCGGCGTGATGTTCGTGAACCTCGGGCATTTCGTCGCCATTATGGCTTCGCCCAGGCTGCGGAAATGAGGTCGCGCACCATGGCTGATACAGCGGAAAGTACGACGGCGGAAGGTACCGTGGGAACGAAGCCAACCTTCGGCGTCGTGATCCTGACGCAAGGGACGCGCCCGGACGACCTGCAGCGCGGCTTCCGGTCCCTGCAGGCCCAAAAGGACGTGGCGCTGGACGTTGTCGTCGTCGGCAACGGCTGGAAGCCGGAGGGCCTGCCGCAGGAGTTCAAGGCGCTGCACCTGGAAGAGAACCTGGGCATTCCGGCCGGCCGCAACGCGGGGGTTCCCGAGGTCTCCGGCGATTTCCTGTTCTTCCTTGACGACGACGCGTGGCTGCCGGAGGACGACTTCCTGGCCTCCTGCGCACGCCTGTTCCGTGAGCAGCCGGACATCGGCATGATCCAGCCTCGGATCGAGGACCCAATGGATCCAGCGGCTCCGCAGCGTTGGATCCCGCGCCTGCGCAAGGGCGACGGACATGATTCCAGCAACGTCTTTTCCGTCGTCGAAATGGCGATTGCCATGCGCCGCGACGTTTTCGAGAAGACCGGCGGCTGGCCCTCGAGCTTCTGGTATGCGCACGAAGGTATCGAATTCGCCTGGCGGGTCTGGGACACCGGTTTCCGGACCTGGTATGCCGGGAACCTGCGGGCCGGGCATCCGGTGATCGATCCGCGCCGGCATGAAGAGTTCTTCCGCCTCAACGCCCGCAACCGCGTGTGGCTGGCCCGGCGCAACCTGCGCTGGCCCTTCAGCTGGGCGTACGTCGGATCCTGGACGCTCGTGCAGTTGGCCCGGTCCCGGCGGGAACCGCGGCAGCTCAAGCCGTGGTTTGCCGGCTGGCGCTCCGGCTGGTCCCAAGACCCGTGGGCTCCCGGAGAGGAACGCCGCAAGCTCAAATGGTCCACCATCTTCCGGATGGGCGCCGCCGGCCGCTGGCCGGTGATCTAGCGAGAGCTTGGCTAAGCGACCGGGACTCGTTTGGCCCGTGTTTCCGTAAACGATCGGCAGCGCCGCCATGGTGACGGGCCACCGTGCCGGGCAGCCTATCGCGGCCAAGCCTTTCTCCCTGCTCACGTAAACTTGTACGAGTTGAAGCCATGAGACTTCGACCGTCGGCGTCGAAGCCGGCGCGATGCTGCATCTTGTCTCCGGTCACTTCATCTGATGCGGTTCGTCGAAGTCATGTACAAGGTTGTTATTTCCGCAAAGGTTGGTGCGATGGTGATGCTGCGGTCCGCGATCAAGCACGCGGTGCGAAAGGCGCGACGGACGGCGGCCAGAGTAAGGGGCAAGGTGCTGTTGCCCAATTATGCACAGCTGCCCTCGGACGAATCTGTCTTGGCCACTGACGCATCCATCGCAGATGGGTTGACGGTGACGGTCGGGGGCTACCTGCCCGGTGGCGACTCTCGTGACGTCTCAAGCCTGTGGTTTGAATCCAGCAGCGGCCATCGCTTCGAGTGCGTATTCCAGCACGATGGGGCGCGCAGCAATCGGTGGCAGGCCTCCGCCGAGCTTCCGGTGCGCGAGGTGTTGACGGATGAGAAGACCTGGAAGGCGTTTGCCCTCGTTGGCACCACGGTTCGGACGGTCTCCCTTCAGGAGAAGCCCGCGTCAACCAGCAGAGCGGCTGTTTCTCCGGAAAGCGGCCATGTTTGGTCCGTGGAAGGCCTGTCACAGGAATTGCTGCTGAAGGGCAAACCGCCTGCCTCGAAATGGTACGTCGATAACCTCACTGTCCGCTTGGGCTCCATTGTTTGTTCGGTGCGCGCCCAGGGCATGGCGCCCGAGCAGGCGGAGCTGCTGATTCGCAAGCGGAAAACAGATTCCCGCATCCGTATACCGCTCGCTACTTCACGAGGACTCGGCGAAGCACGCATTTTCGGTTCTGAAATCCTGGCACGGGATCCTGAAGCGCAGGCCGGGCAGCCAGTTGTGTGGGATGTTTGGATGGGACATGAAGAGGCGGAGCCCTATCGGGTGCGTTCCAGCGCTGCCGACATAGACAACCCTCGCAGGGTCTTCAGATATGCGACCACTCCATTTTATTTCGAGGGCAGACGAGGGCTCCTCCGGCCGTACTGGACACTGGACGGGTATTTGTCTCTGGAGGTAAGGAGCGGAACAGTGCCCGCACAAGCGGAAGGGACCGGCAAATGAGAATCACCTATTTCCTAACCACAGCGGATCAAGCCGGCGGCACGGAACGCGCGATCATTACGCAGGCGAACAGCATGGTGTCAGATGGGCATCAGGTAAGTCTGCTGAGCCTATACCGTGAGACCGGAAAGACTTTCTTTGAGCTGGATCCGCGGATCGATGTCGAGTACCTGATCGAGCGGGACAGTTGGAAAGTCCTGCTGGATGGCGAAACGGACAGCACCGATCATTCCCTGCTCGGCTCGGTTTCCTCTCGGCTCATTCCGGAGAAATGGGACAACCAGCATAACGCTCTGACCGATGTCGTTCTGTCC
>NZ_ANPE02000117.1 GCF_000328305.2 Arthrobacter crystallopoietes BAB-32
CCCGCCCCGGCGACCCTCCGCGCTCCAGCCCGGCGCCGCCGTCGTCCCCGGAACCCTGTTCCGAAGCGGACCGGGGCTGGCCGGGCAGGCCGGAGGCGTTCGCATCTGTCACCCTGCCATCGTAGCCATACAAGCCCGCCGCTCCGTTAACCGCCGCGTTCCCTGCCGCTCAATCCCGCTTCACAGTCCGGCCCGCACCCGGTGCATTCCCAGGCCGGCGCCCACCGCGCACTCTCTGGCGCCCACGGGCTCCATCCACCGCGCCCCTGCCGGATGAGCCACCCCTCAGCGTCCGCGTTGCCCAGCTTTGGAAACCGCCGTCCGCATCGCCGCAGGTCAGCCCCCCCCTACTTGAAGTCTAAAGCTGTCCAAGCCAGCCAGAAACCGACCACCGCGGCACGCCTCAGCCCAGGACGCAGACACTTCCTTAAACACGTCGGCCCCCGGTTTCCCGGGGGCCGACGCCTTTGGTACTGAGTGGAAGAGCAGGCGCGCGCCCGTCCAACCGTGGGCTAGAGCAGCCCGAGCTTCGCGGCGCAGGCCGGCCAGTGGCCCCAGCCGCCGTTGCTGCGCAGGACCTCGGCGGTCGCGATCTGCTCCGAGGCGCTGGCCATGTGCGGCAGCGGGGCGTACTTGCCGCCGCCGGCGCCGATCCACGAACTCTCGCTGAACTGGAGTCCGCCGTAGTAGCCGTTGCCGGTGTTGATGGACCAGTTGCCGCCGGATTCGCACTGGGCCAGGGCCTGCCAGGTGCCGCCGACGTTGGTGTTGTCCGCAGCCGGAGCCTCGGGGGCCGGACGCTCCTTGGTGCCTACGGTGACCTTCTGGCTCACCGGCTCGGCGGTGACGCGGTTGCTTTCGAGCTCGCGCTCGGTTTCCTTGCCGTCGACCAGCACGATCGCGTAGGTCTTCGTGCGCTCACCGGGGACGCCGGCGCGGGTGACGACCTTCTCGTCCTCGTACATCGACGAGTCCTTCTTGGTCTCGGTCTCGAACTCGATTGGCTCGGTGATCTCGATCTTCTGGTCGCGGTCGATCCGGGTGATCTTGAGTTTCAGCTTCTCTTTGATTGGCTCGGACTTCGGCTTGGACAGCTCATCGTCCTTGCCCAGGGTGATCTTCTGCTCCTCGAGCAGGTCGCCGACGGTCGCGGCGGTGGTGACCTTGTCCTTGGTCTCGCCGTCCACGGTGATGGTGACGGTCTTGGGCGTGGTGATTACCACGGTGCTGACGGAGGCCAGTTCGGCGTCCAGCGGGGCGGAGAGGTCGGAATCTTCCTCCACGCCGAGCTCATTGACCAGGTCTTGGACGGTGGCCGAGGTGGATTGCACTGTCTTGCTGGTGCCGTCCAGGGTCAGCTTCACGGGCTTGGCCGTGACGACCTGGATGCTGCTGCCGTTGCTGATTTCGCTTTCGACGGCGGGGGTTACGTCGTCGTATCCGTCCACCTGTACATCGGCTTCATTGAGCACGTCCTGCACGGTGGTTCCGAAGGTCGAAATGCTGCTTGCCTGCCCGTCCACGGTCAGGGTGACGCTCTTGTTGTTGCCCACGAAGGCGACGAGGCCAAGGACGAGTGCGGTCATGACGACCAGCTGCCCGGCAATTTTTACCCAGCGGTTCTTCAGTGCGTTTGCCACGGTACCCAACTTTTTCCAGTCCATCCGGGCACGGGGACCTAAGGACACGAGCAGTTGCGCGCCGAATCGCACGGCACGGTGCTTTGTGCAGGCAGGACCGGACTGAAGAATGTTTGGGCGTACGAACGGAACGTCCAACCAACCTCGGTGCGGAGTGCTGTCCGGATGCCTTCCCCGACCCCGGCCATTAGTCCGCTAGCGTAACCGAACCGTGATCTCTCAACAAATTGAGGATCGCAATTATCACGAGTCGGACACGTCACATCGGCCCACGTCAGCCCCGGTGAAACGCTCGAAATGCAGGGCTGACTAGGAGAATTACCGGTCGGTAATTTATTCGTTCCATGTGCCGTAAATTTTTTCCGTGTTCTGCGCCACCTCCGCGCACAACAAGGCGAGGTCCTTGTCGAGGACGTCGGCCATCGAACGCACGGTGTAGGGCACCATGTAGCTGGCGTTGGGGCGGCCGCGGTAGGGATGCGGGGTCAGGAACGGAGCGTCGGTTTCGACCAGCACCAGTGCCGGATCGGCCACCAGCAGCGCCTCCCGGAGGTCCTGCGCATTCTTGAAGGTCACGGTGCCAGCGAAGGACATCATCCAGCCGTTCTCGTTGCAGATCCGGGCCAGTTCCGCATCGCCGGAGAAGCAGTGGAAGACCACCTTCTCCGGAGCGCCTTCCGAGCGCAGCACGCGGACCACGTCCTCATGTGCGTCCCGGTCGTGGATCTGCAGGGCGAGCCCGAGCCGCTTGGCCATGCCGATATGCCGGCGGAACGAGTACTCCTGCGCCTTCAGCCCCTCCGGGCCGGTGCGGAAGAAGTCGAGCCCGGTTTCGCCGACGGCCCGGATCCGCGGGTGCGCGGCCAGCCGCTCGATTTCCGTGAGCGCCTCCTCCAGCACCCCTTCCTCCGCCAGCGGCGGGGCGTCATTGGGGTGGAGTGCGACGGCGCCGAGCAGCCTTGCGTCCGCCTCCACCGCCTGCACGGTGAAACGGGAGGATTCGAGGTCCGTGCCGACCTGCACTGCGCCCACGACGCCGAGTGCCTCGGCGGCGTCGAGGGCCTGGCTTACGGTCACGGCGACGTCGCCGTCGCGGAAGTCCAGGTGCGTGTGGTTGTCCATCACGGGCACCGGCAGCGGTTCCGGGGCCGGCGGATACTCCAGCCGGCGGCGGCGTCCGCTCTTTTCCTCTTCGGGGCTGCGGGTGCGGCCGTCCGCCGGAGCGGCTTCATCCGCCCGGTAGGCTGCAGGGGTTTCTCCGGGCACGGCAAGGACGTTTTTGGACATGGTTCCAGACTACGGCGAGGCCGTGCCGGACATGCGAAAGAGTCCTTTCAAGCTCTACCGCCGCGATACTTCTGCCAGTACTGTGGATACATCCCGCCTGCGGGGGAAGGCGATGCGGAAGGTTCGGCATGGATATCCAGCACCACACTGCAGTCACCGGCCCGGTCCGGTCCGGTGTTTCCGACGAAGCCGCCGGCACCCCGGTTCCGGCCGCCGGACTGCCGCTGGCCGATTTCCATGACGCCTGCGGGCGCATCCTGGCCTCGATCAACACCGTCATCGAGGGCAAGCAGGACGCCGCCCGCCTGGCCCTGACCGTGCTGCTGGCCCAAGGGCATCTGCTCGTGGAGGACGTCCCTGGCGTGGGCAAGACCATGTTGGCCAAGACGCTGGCGCGGACCATCGACTGCAGCGTGCACCGGATCCAGTTCACCCCGGACCTGCTGCCCTCGGACGTCACCGGCGTTTCGATCTACAACCAGGACAAGCACCACTTCGAATTCCGGCCCGGCCCCGTGTTCGCGAACATCGTCATCGGCGACGAGATCAACCGCGCCTCGGCCAAGACCCAATCCGCGCTGCTCGAGTGCATGGAGGAGCACCAGGTCACCGTGGACGGCCGTTCCTACAACCTGGACGCGCCGTTCATGGTAGTGGCGACGCAGAATCCGATCGAGATGGAGGGCACGTATCCGCTGCCCGAGGCCCAGCGCGACCGTTTCATGGCCCGCATCTCGATGGGCTACCCCGACCCGCGCGCCGAGATGCTGATGCTCGAGACGCACCAGTCGTTCTCACCGCTGGCCGACGTCCAGCCCGTAGTCGGCGTCGGCGAAGTCCGGGCGATGGTGGCCACGGTGCAGGATGTCTACGTCTCCCCCGCCGTGAAGGAGTATGTCGTCGGGATCGGCCGGGCCACCCGGGAGCATCCGCACCTGCGCCTGGGCGCCAGTCCGCGCGCGCTGCTGCAGCTGCTGCGTGCCGCCAAGGCCGCCGCCGCCCTGGACGGCCGGGACTTCGTCCTGCCGGACGACGTGGCCTCGGTCGCCGAGGCCGTGCTGTCCCACCGGCTGATGCTGGACCGCAAGGCCGTCACCGCCGGCGAGGACGCCCCCGGCATCGTCGCCTCGGTGCTGGCCAAGGTCCCGGTCGGCGGGGAAGCCCGCCGCTCCGCCTCCTAGGTGCGCCATGGACCGGCTCGGCTGGCTGCCCACCCGCTACATCACACCGCGCGGCTGGGGCATGATCACCGCCGGAGCCGCCGCGCTGCTGCTGGCGCAGATCATGGGCCGGCGCGACCTGCTGGCGCTGGCCGTCTTCCTGGCCGGACTCCCGGTGACCGCCGCCGCGGCGATGGTCCTGCTCAAGCCGCGCTTCGCCGTCGACCGTAAATTCCGTCCCGCCTCCGTGGAAACCGGGCTGGTCACGCAGGTCCACCTCGCGCTGCGGCGGGAAATGGGTTTCGGCACCGCCTATATGGAGGAGCAGCTGCCTTCGCGCTTCGGTCCCTCCCCTTCCTTCCGTTTTCCCGCCCGCTTCCCGACTGCCGCGGGGGAAAGCGTCTACGAGTACCGGCTGCGTTCCGGCAAGCGCGGCCTGTTCGCCATCGGGCCGGTCACCGCGGATTTCCAGGACCCCTTCGGGCTGGCCCGGCACCGGCACACCCTCGGCGCGGCCTCGCGGCTGATCGTCACGCCCGCCCCGCTGGAGCTGCCGGCCACGT
>NZ_ANPE02000116.1 GCF_000328305.2 Arthrobacter crystallopoietes BAB-32
CTGCGTCGGCTCCTGCGTGGGCACAGGCGACGTCGTCGGCGCCGGCTGGCTCGGGCCCGGCTGGCTCGGAACCGGCCGGGTCCACGCGGCCTCCACGGTTTCCGAGACCACCGTCGTACCGTCGACGGCGGCGCGGTACTTCAGCGTGCCGGTTTCGGTGAGCTTGTGGGTGTGTTCGAAATCGGCGGCAGCGCTGTCGAGGACCGTGGACGTCCAGAGCTTCTTCCACTCGCCGTCACGGTAGATCTCGATCGTGATGGTCTTCCCGGCAGCACGGTCGGCCCGGCCCGCAAACTTGAGCTCGGGATGGTCCGCCGTGCGCTTCAGGATCTCAAGTTCGACGGCCGGCTGCGCTACCTGCGTCGCCGACGCGGTCGCCAGAGGTGAAGGCGAGCCCTCCGCCGTCGTCGTTATCTCCTCAGACGCAACGGCCGGTCCGGCGGCAGGAAAAGTGATGCCAGCAGCCAGGACTCCGGCGGCCACGAGCGCAGCGAGATGTTGTTTCAAGGTGCGATCCCCCAAGGTCAGCGGAACCGCGGCACGGCTCCGAGCTACAGGGCTGTGCCCGGCAAGCCGTGAACATTCCCCCGGGAGAAGAGTAGTCGAGAACTGAAAGCTTTGACCACCCCAGTCCTACCCCAGTTTTTCCCAAGGTACGACGACGGTACTCCGGTAGCCGCGGGCGGCCTCCCTTCCGCTGTGGAGCCTGCAGCCGAATTACTGCCCCGCCACGTGGTAGCTGCTCCAGCCGGTGCCGACGAGCGTCCGCTTGGCCCAGCTGCTCCGGTTCGCCTGGTAGTACCAAAGCGTGCCCTTGCTGTCGCGGGCGAACAGCCCGTTCGTGCCCGTGCCGCCGAACCCGTTGGAGCTGACGATGTTGCGCATGCCGTTCCAGCCGGAACTGCCGATGATCATGCGGAACCCGCTGGCGAAACCGCCCGTGCCGTCGCCCCGGTACAGCTTCAGCTGCCCCGCCGGTGTCTTGGCCACGATGTCCCTGCGGCCGTCCTTGTCCCAGTCCATCGCGGTCAGCACGTAGTCGGCCCACCCGCTGCTGCCCAGCACGTAGCGCGACGACAGCGTGGACCCGGACGCATTGCCGTACACGTAGAGCCGCCCGTTCCGTGTGTCCTTCGCGAGGATGGACGGATATTCATCACCGCTCCGCCAGCGCGTGACCGTCAGGTCCAGCGGCGCCCAACCGCTGCCGCCGATCAGCGAGCGCGAGAACCCGCCGGTGCGAGCGGCCTTGTAGAAGTAGAGCTGCCCGGCCTTCGTTTTCGCGATGATGTCCACGTACCCGTCGTCGTTCCAGTCCGCCGTGTGGATCTCGTCCATCGTCGTCCAGCCGGAGCGCCCAATCAGCTTCCGAGTTGCGGAGGAACCGCTCTTGCCGTAGTTCCAGAGCTGGCCCTCCCGATCGAATGCCACCAGGTCCCCGGGCCGGATCGACGGTGTAGCCGGCTGCGTCGCCGGCACCGCTCCGGTGAGTGCCGCCGTCGCATCCACCAGGCCCGCGCCGCAGCCCAGCGAACACGCCGTCGCCAGCGGCCGCGCCGTCGCCTTCAGCCGCTTCTCTACGTCGGCCGGCGACAGGCCTCCGCCGGCGGGCGACATGAGCAAGGCCGCCACCCCGGCAACATGCGGTGCCGCCATCGAAGTGCCCTCGGCATGCGCGTACTGCTCGGCGCCGGGCCCGGTCTCCCCGGCGTTGGACGTCGAGACAATGCCGTTCGCTTGAGCGGCCGCCATGTCGCCGCCCGGGGCCATCACATCGATTCTGGAGCCGTAGTTGGAGTAGTGTGCCCGTTTGCCGTCGCGTGCGCTGGCTCCCACCGCGATGACGTTGTTGCAGTTCGCCGGGCTGGACTCCGCCGCGTCGATGCCCTCGTTTCCCGCCGCCGCCACGACGGCCGCCCCGGCACTGACCGCGTAGTTGATCGCCTCCTGCGTCGTTGCCGAGCACCTCCAGCCGCCGCCCAGTGACAGGTTGATGACCTGCGCCGGATAGGGATTGACAGGCGTCCCGGCGACGTCTCCGCCTGCCGCCCAGATGATGGCATCGGAGATGTCCGAGGTGAACCCGCCGCAGGCCCCGAGCACGCGCACCGGCAGGATCTGGGCATCCGGCGCGATGCCCGCGACGCCCTTGCCGTTGCCGGTCACGGCCGCGACCGTCCCCGCAACATGCGTGCCATGCCAGGACGAGTTCCCGCCGCCGGCGTCGGCACCGCACTCGCCGTCGCCGTACCAGTCCCCCTCATCGCGCGCATCAGCATCGCGGCCGTTC
Organism: Arthrobacter crystallopoietes BAB-32; assembly: GCF_000328305.2. Taxonomy (GTDB): domain Bacteria; phylum Actinomycetota; class Actinomycetes; order Actinomycetales; family Micrococcaceae; genus Crystallibacter; species Crystallibacter crystallopoietes_A. The sequence continues at coordinate 2,291 of NZ_ANPE02000116.1, forward strand.
CCGTCCCGCGCCATCTCGACGTCGGCAATCATGTCGTAGCCGGGCAGGACCTTCCCGGCCAGGTCGCTGTGCTCAGTAATCCCGGTATCGACGATGGCGACCACCGCGCCGTCCCCGGTACTCACGTCCCATGCACCGGGCACGCGCATGCCCGCACGCTCCTCTTTCAGGTTCCACTGCTGCCCGTACAGCGCGTCGTCCGGAGCCAGCGCCGCCGGCTGCATCAGCCGGTCCGGTTCCACATAAACGACGTCGGGACTTGCCTCGAGCGCGGACACCAGCCTTTCTGCCTGCTCCCCGTCGAGCGGCTCATCGACCGCGACCACGTGCGCCCCCGTCGCCGTCCGCCGGATCTCCTCGACCGAGACACGCAGCGCCTTGGCCGTCAGCCCGTACGCCCGGCTCCGGCCCGCTGAACTCCGAACGGCCCGCTCCTTGAACTTCACGATGAACCGACCGGCCGCTGGCCCACCGTCGTCGTTACCTGCCCCGGTCAGCACTGCCGGAGCTGCCTCTTCCGCCGCCACCGGAAGCACTTTCCCTGCCGCCTCCACCGGCACGGCGACCAGACCGCCGGCCAGGACCGCGGCACACAGAACCGCGGCACCGGAAAACAGCCGCGGGAGACGGAGCACAGACATGGACATCCTCAAGGCAGGCAGAAGCAGGACCGGGCATCTGCAGAAAATCCGATTCCTGACGCCCCGTTCGATAGTAACCGTTCACCGTGCCGCCCGTCAGAGTTATCCACAACCGCCAGGAGGCCCGGTCACGGCGCCTGTTCCGCGTTCAACACCTGCTAGCGCTCCGAGGCGCACTAAACCTGATTGCTTCCGATCCAGTCCCTCATCAGCGCGGCCAGCTCGGAGCCCTGCTCGGCCGGCCACCAGTGCCCTGCATCCACTTCGGTAATCCGCAGCTTCGTCACCCAGCTCTGCAGACCGTCGACCAGGTGCGGCGAAAGGAACGGGTCCTGCCGGGGCACAATCACCTGGACCGGGATGGTGAGGCGGGCGGTTGGCTGCTGGGGCCAAAACAAATTCGCGCGGTACAACGCCACGCCGCGGGCTCCGTCGTCGCCAATGGACCGGCCGGAAAGACGCTTATACCACCGGCTCAGCACCGCACGCCAGGCCAGCTCCGGCAGGACCGGCAGCTGGAAGAAGGCCACATAGGAGCTGCGCAAGGCCTGACCTAGCAATTGCCGCCACAACACCGGCCTGGACAGCCGGTGGCGGAACCAGTGGCGGAAGTGCCGCAGGTCTGGCCCTGAAATGCTGGTGAAGCTCAGGATGCGCGCATGCGATCGCGCGTCCTGTACGGCTGCCCAGCCCTGAATGGATCCCCAGTCATGCCCCACTACGTGGACTGCCGGCGCCCCGCAGGCTTCGAGTACCGCGAAAAGGTCGTCGACCAGGACCGGGAGGCGGTAGGAAATGCGGCGGGCAACAGGCACCCGCGATGCGCCGGCATTGCGGGTGTCGTAGGCAAGGACGCGATGATCGGCCCCGAGGTCGGTGATGGCCGAACTGAAGACCGAGTGGTCATCCGGATAGCCGTGGACGAAAAGAATGGTAGGGGCGTCGGCATCCGCCGGCAAACCGTAGTCATAGACAGCCAGCGAGGCATCCGGCCTGACGACATCCCGCCGCCGCTCATCAAGGCCCATCCTGTTTCTCCCCTCCGCTATCGTTCGCCGGAACCTCACTCCTTCATCGTCACCGCCCAGTGCCTTCAATCCCGGTGACCCCGGCCCTGATGCTTTCCTGTATCGCGTTCCCAGCACCCGCCCTTACTGTGGTGGGGTAGCCACGTTTCGAAGGTCGATCGAAAGGCACTCATGGCGACGAAGGTTTCCAAGAGCCTCGCTACGCTCCTCGCCTTGCTCGCATTGCTCATCACCGGCTGTGACGATCCGAACCAGGAAGACACGTCCAACGGGGATATTCAGCAGGAGCAAGAAGACAACCCTGGAGGCAACGGGGACAACGGCGACGGTGAAGAGGGCGGGGCCGAGCAAGAGGACGGCGGCGGGGCAGACGACTAGGAGCGGGCCCTAGCCCCTGGACCCGCCCTTCCGCAGCGCCTCAAAGCGCGCCCGGGTCAGGCGCCGGGAGCAGGCCGAGCTGTCCCAGGAACTCCATGTTGTCCCAATAGAAGTGGTGGGACGTGACCCGGCCGCCCTCGACCCGCGCGACGTCGCAGGCCCGGAGCCTGACGGACCTTCCCGTCGGCTCCACCGTCTCCCCCGATGGCAGCGGCAGCGGCTCCGTGTTCGTCCCGGTGAAGTAGCCCTCGTCGATCGCGACGTCGCCGGACTCGTGCTTGTCCAGGTACTCGAAGTTTGCGTCCGGGAAACCCTGCGCCATCTGCAGCAGGAAGTCCACGGCGGCGTCGCGGCCAGTTATCTCGTCTTCGCCCGGCGCGGTGACGACGGCGTCCTCGGCGTAGCATCCGGCCAGCGTCTCTGCATCCTTTGCCATGACAGCGGCGGTCAGGCGGTCCATCACCTCGCGTGCGTCTCCCATTTCGGCCTCCCATCATCAGGCGGCCCAATCCGATGTGCGGCCGGCCGCTCTCCGGCATCTGCACTGCTCCGCTTCAAGTACACCGCCGGGCCCGTTGCCCGTCAACGAATTCCAGCGGGAATCGAAATACCTCAGGGCAACACTAATGTGACCGTTGACACAATCAACTATTCGGATAAGCATTAGTTGTTCGTTTAAACGATCTACAGTGAGGTTCCCCAATGACCCCTTCCAAGCGCCAGCGCTGCCGCATGATTGTTTCGGCAACCGCCCTCTCCGCCGTCCTGGCCGCTTCCGCTGCCCTCCCCGCTGCAGTCGCCGCACCGGCCGATGGCGGCAGCCCCTCCCCCGCTGCTGCCGTCCAAGCTGCCCCGAAAGTAGCGACGGGCACTCTCGACAACGGCGCCACTTGGCGCGCCGAAGTGCCTCAGGACTGGAACCGCAAGCTGGTGCTGTTCGCGCACGGCTTCCGTCCGGGGCCCGCCAACCCGGCCTGGGACAACAGCTTTGCCCCGACCGCGAACGAACTGATCCGCCGCGGCTACGCCGTGGCCTCGTCGTCGTACGCCGGAACCGGCTGGGCGCTGGAGACCGCAGCGCAGGACCAACTGGACACGATGGCGGCCTTCGAAAAGCAGTTCGGCGAAGCGGACCGGGTCATCGCCGTCGGCCGTTCCATGGGTGGTCTGGTGACCAGCATGATGGCCGAGATCCCCGGCGCGGGCATCGATGGCGCGGTCAGCACCTGTGGCTTGGTCGGCGGCGGCGTCGCCCTGAACAACTACCAGCTCGACGCAGCGCACGCGGCCGCCGAACTCGTCCTCCCCGGCCTGGACGTCCAACTGACCGGCTTCACCACCCCGGATGAATCCGACCAGACCATCGCCCTGCTCACCGGGGCACTCGAGCAGGCCCTGCAGACCGACGAGGGCAAGGCACGGATCGCCCTGGTCGCCGCCTTGCTGAACACGCCCACTGAACTCGACGGCGTCGACGTCGACAATCCCAAAACGCTGGCCGCCGCTCAGGCGCAACTGGTGCTGGATACTCTCCCCACCGTCATCTCGCGCCGCCACACCATCGTCAACGCCGCCGGCGGCGACAGCGGCTGGACCGCCGGCGTCGACTACGCCAAGCTCCTCCGCTCCTCGGACCAGCGCCAGCAGGTCGAGCACATGTACAGCCTCGCCGGCCTGGACCTTTCCGCGGACGTCGCCACCATCACGGCCAACGCCGACATCACGCCGGACGAGGAAGGCCTCGACTGGATGCTGCGCACCTCCACCCCCTCCGGCGAACTGCAGGTCCCGCTGCTCGCCACGCATACGCTTGTCGATCTGCTCGCCCCGGTCGAGTACCAGGAGGAATACGCCGAGACCGTCCGTCAATCGGGCGGGAACTCCCTGTTCCGCCAGGCCTTCATCGACCGCGAAGGACACTGCACGTTCACCGTCGCCGAGAACATCGCCGCCATCGAAGCCATGGACGAGCGCCTGGAAACAGGCCGTTGGGCCAACGTCGCCAAGACCTCCGAGCTGCAGCGCAAGGCCGCATCCCTGAACTTGGACGGCGCCGCGTTCGTCGATTTCCGCCCGGACGAGTTCATCAACGACCGCGACTGGACCGGCCGCTAAGCCGCTGACGAAAGGAGGATCCACATGAGCAGCACATTCCAGCGGCGCACCATGCTGGGCGCCGGCATCGCCTCACTCGCGGGCCTTGCCGCCGCCGCGCCGGCCACCGCCGCCAACAAGGGCTCCGCGCCGACCCTGACGGACAAGAAGTTCAGCGACCTGCTGGCCAGCGTCCCCATGGACCAGGTCGGCGCGGAACTCGCCTTCGAGGCCGTCGTGGATATCGCACCCAGCGAGGACCTCGGCGCCGGTCCGCTCGGGGGCCGCCGCATCGTGCCCATTACCGGCGGCAGGTTCAAAGGACCGCGCATCAGCGGCACCGTGGAAGCGGGCGGCGCCGACCGCCAGCTTGTGCGCGGCGACGGCATCCGCATGCTCGAGGCCACGTACGAACTGCGCACCGATGACGGCGCCGTCCTCAACGTGGTCAACAACGTGCTGATCGACCAGCCCGCCCCGGACCAGCGCTACGCCCGCTCATTCCTGACCGTCAGCGCGCCCACCGGCCCGCACGACTGGCTCAACCGACGCATCCTGGTCGGCACGCTCAACTCCCTGAAACCCACCAGGGACGCCGTGCTTGTCCGCGTCTTCGTCCTCACCTAGGACCGGACAACGGGGAAAACAACGACGGCGGGTGGCTGCGTTTCGCAGCCGCCCGCGGTTCCGTTTCCTACGCTCCGTCGGCAGCTCGCGCTTCGGCCGGCCCCACGCGCTGCCCTGCCCTAACGTGGGGGAAAGCAGGCAGGGCAGCGCTCCGGGGAAGGGCCGGTCGTCCCGCGCCGGCTCGCGCCGGCACGTGACGGGCGCCGTGAAGACACGGGAAGCCTCACGGAGCCACTGAGGACGCTACAGAACCGGCGGCTCCAGACACGCCGCGGCACGCAACTTGAGCCAATCTTGAGGAAAGCGATTCCGGAGCGTCAGCCCCAGATCCGGCCCGGGTGCACCAGGTTCTGCGGTTCGTTGCCGTTGCTGAGCGCCTCGAGCTGACGCTGGAGCAGCCGGACGATCCGCGGTTCGAAGGCGGAGGTGTCGCCGCCGACGTGCGGAGTGATGAGCGCGTTCTCGGCCTTCCACAGCGGATGGTCGGCAGGGATCGGCTCGGGGTCGAAGACGTCAATGGCGCACTTGAGCCGCCCGGAAACAACTTCGGCCGTCAAGGCGTCGGAATCGACAACAGCGCCGCGCGCCACGTTCACCACGAGGGCGCCGTCCGGCAGGGCCGCCAGCACCTCCGCATTGATCAGGCCCCGCGTCGCGTCGGTCAGCGGCGTGATCACGATCATCACGTCGGTGGCTCCGGCCAGCTGGACCAGCTCGTCCGCGCCGTGCACGTGCCCCTCGTCGTCGTCCCTTGCCTGCGTGCCCACCCGGGTGAGTTCCACCTCGAACGGAAGCAGGCGCTTGGCGATCTCCGCCCCGATTCCGCCCACGCCAACCAGCAGGACCCGCCGGTCAGCCAGCGACGCGCGCCGCTCGTGCCGCCACCGCCCCTCCAGCTGGTCCCGCACCGCCGTATCGATGCCGCGCAGCGACGCCAGCACCAGGCCGACCGCCAGCTCCGCCGTCGACGCCGCGTGCACGCCGGCAGCACTGGCGATCGCCACGCCGTCGCCCACCGCCTCGCGGATCCCGTCGACGCCGGTCGTCTGCGCCTGCACGAATTTCAGGTTCCCGGCCCGGCTCAGCGCCCCAAGCACCGCACCAGCATTCAAGTACGGCAGCACCACGCCATCGACATCGGCCACGTCCAGCCCGTCGGGTGCAGCCGCGAAGTCCCACACCGCGCCGCGGATGCCCGCCGGCAGCGGCCCCACAGCCTCCAGCAGGTCCCGGTCCGGAAAAGTGATCGTCTTGATCGCAGCCGCAGAGGGGCTCATGGATTCTCCCTGTCAATCGGTGAATGTGCTGGCACCAGTCTCACCCAAAAGGAGGAGCCCCGGCCAACGCATGGCCGGGGCTCCTCCGTTTCCGTGAGAACGTCTCTAGACTGCCGAGACGATCCAGATGATCAGTGCAATCGCAAGCAGGATGCCGACAATGGTCCAGATAAGGTTGCTTCCACGCATGATGCTTCCTCCGTTCTCCTTGGTGCCCCCATTGTGTGCACAGGAAAACGTTCCATGGGGTGATACGCCCAAATCCGCGGCTGTGGAGCACGTCACGGTCCATGCCATCCCGTGTTCGCATCAAAGGCACCGGGAGTTCATCCCGAAGAATCCGCTCGGCCCCCCATTGGTCCAGCTCTCGTTCTTTCCCGACCTCGGTCTGGTCGCACTGCTGGCTTGGGTTGCCTGGGCCATCGGTGCACGCGGCAGGAATCGGCAAGGCTACGTGGACCCGCTCACCGGAAGCCCTCTGAAGATCAATGTCGGCCGGGCACGAGCCAAGATGACGCCTACTACAACGACGGCGAGTGGCCGCGTTACGCAACCACCCGCCGTCGTTAGTGGGTCACTAGTGAGACACTCACATCATCAGGTTCTGCAGCGGTATCCATGGCCTCGGGCATCGTGGTAAATCCGCCCTCCACACCTTTCTGCAGCTGCGGCATCAGTGTGCCGTCGCGAATGCACGATGGCGTAGGCGGACGTTTCCATGGTCGGCTCCCTCGCACGTAGGAATGAGTCCATCGTGGGGCTCTGTCCGGAAGTGGACAATGGCACCAAGCGGACAGGGGACCTTTGACCCTACTCGGCTCCGGAGCTGCATCGTTACATTGATTTTGACGCATCAACAGAACCGCCCCGTATTGGGGAGGGGGCGGAGGCGCTGGTGCTGGTTGGGGAACGTGTGTGGAGCCTGGCGCGTTGGGGAACAGCGGGCTCCACACCTCCCAAATTCAGGGGCGGTGGCGTAGGGTCAGCCGTGTTCGCGTTCGTGCCGGTGGCCCCGCCGGCTGTGGACCTTTCCGTCCTCGTGCAGGACCAGCACCGGGCAGGCCGCATGGGAAACACAGGCCGTGCTCACCGAGCCCAGATGCATGCCCCGGAGCCCGCCATGGCCGCGCCGTCCGACCACCAGCATGACGGCCTCCGCGCCGGCTTCGACCAGCATCTCCGGCGCCGGACCGCGAACCAGTTCGGTGGTCAGATCCGCCGGCGGCTCGTCACCGAAGGCCTGCTCCAGCGCAGCCTCGAGTTTCTTTTTCGCCGACGCCTCGAACGCTTCGAAATCCGGCGGAACGTAGCCCTCGTAGATCCGCGGGAAATGCCAGCACACCACCGCGTGGATCCCGGTCTCGAACGCCGGCGCAAGCCGCGCCGCCATCCGCAGTGCCGCCACCGAACCCGCGGATCCGTCCACGCCTACAACGATCCTGCCGCTTGCCGATCCCATCGCTGAACTCCTTCGTTCCAACTCACGGCCCCGCAATTACAGAATGGCAGGGAAACAGCCGGGATGAACAGGGGAATCGGGGCTCGTTCCTACCGTGCGCGGGAACCACCCGGCACCAGCCAGGGCCTGCGGCTGGAACGGCCGCTTCCGTAGACAGTGGCGGGGCCGTCTGTTTAGCTGAACCAATCAGCCCGCATGCCGTTCAAAGGAGATTGTCATGAGCACTGGCAACGACTACACCGACCCCTCCGAGGACGAATCGGTACATCCCCGCGAACCGGAGCCCGCCGGGAGCGCGGAGAGCGAAAGCAACGATCCGACCAAGGCAAAAGGCCCCGACTCCGAAAACGTCAAGGGCGAGGCCGAGGCCGAAAACGCCAAAGAAACCGGCGGGTACGGTTATTGAGCCTTCCGCGGCCGCCGTCTTTGCGTGCCTGTCCGGGTGAAGTGCTCTTGGTGATGCGGCAGTAACGCAGGCGGTGCTACACCGGCAGCGTTCCCGCCGGGCCAAGTTCTGTGCGGGACGGCCGCCGCTGCGGCGGTCACCTTCATCCGTGCACGGACGTGCGCCCTTGAACAAGAAGGAGAACCCGGTGGGCCAGGACAACGTGAACAAGAACCACTTCTGCACCGTCCGCACTGTTCAGGACACGTCGGGCCGCACCAAGGCGGCGCTGCTCAACGAGGCCAGGTGGAATGTCTCGCAGCTGACGGTGGGCTTCCTCGAGGGCGATCCGGAGCTCCAGCAACGTGTGCTGGCCGTGGCGCGGGAGTGGACCGGCCAGGATATGGCGAACCTGAAGTTCCTTGAGGCCGAGGAAGCGAACGCCGATATCCGGATCGCCTTTCAGCAGGGCGACGGCTCGTGGTCTTACCTGGGCACCCATGCACAGCAGATCCCGGCAGGCGAACCGACCATGAACTACGGCTGGCTCACACCGGAGTCAACGGACGACGACGTGCGCCGGGTTGTGCTCCATGAGTTCGGCCATGCGGTGGGCCTGATCCATGAGCACCAGAATCCGCAGAAGCCGATCCAGTGGAACCGTGCCGCGGTGATTGCGGATCTGTCCGGGCCACCGAACAATTGGGATGAACAGACCATCGAACACAACATCTTCCGCAAGTACAGCGCCGGGGACGTCACGGGGACGGACACGGACAAAGACTCCATCATGATGTATCCGATCCCGCAGTCCTGGACGCTGGACGGATTCTCGGCAGACCTGAATTCCGGCCTGTCCTCAACCGACAAGGAGTTCATCCGGTCCGCATATCCCTGGTGAGGCGGCCGCCAAGGTAAGGAGGGGACGGTGGCGGATTACGCCGTCGTTGTTGGCATCTCCCGGTACCCGAAATTCGCCGCGACCGGCAGCACGGCCGATCTGGAGGGTCCGGACACGGACGCCCTCGACATCCGCGACTGGCTCCTTTCCCCCGACGGCGGCGCGCTGGAACCGGACAACGTGCGGGTAATACGGTCCGGGGACTTCGCGCCAAGCCCGGAGGACCCCCAGCCGGAAGAAGCACGCATCCGCAAAGCACTGGGTTGGCTTGAGGAAGAGACCGCCGGCGCAATGGGCGGGCGGCTCTACCTCTACTTTTCCGGCCACGGCTTCGCACCGGTGCTGGAGGAGGGCGCGCTCTTCACCGCGGAGGCCACGCTGAGCATCCCCACCTACGTCTACGCCTACGACTGGCTGCGCAGCTTCCGCAAGGCGCTGCGCTTCCGCGAGTACGTGCTGTGGATGGACTGCTGCATGACCCACCAGCAGACCATTCCGGTCAGCAGCGTCGTCATCCGGGCAGGCACCGGCACCGGGGTTCCAGGCCCGGCCTTCGTGGCGGTGGCCGCACAGACCAAGAGCGCGCTGGAGCACCGCATGCCGGACGGCAAGGTGCACGGCGTGTTCAGCTACACGCTGCTGCAGGGGCTGCGCGGTGGGGCCACGGACGAGCATGGCCGGATCACCGCAGAAAGCCTGAAGGCCTTCCTGCACGACACGATGCCGGAGTTCCTGCCGGAGCACGCCCGCAGCGCCTCGGCGGTGGACCTGCACCCATTCATCCGGGCCGATTCCGGCATCCTCTTCCGCAAGCTGCGCAGCCGGCCTACGTACGCCGTCCGGCTGGATTTCCCGCCTGAGGCGGCCGGGCAGGACCTGAAACTGTGGACCGGAAGGCCGCATGCCGCCGTCGTTAACCAGAAACACACCGGCAGTTTCTGGCAAGGCGAACTTGTGCGCGGCCTCTATGTGGCGGAAATTGCCGACGCCGGAGTGCGGCAGGGGTTCCAGGTCACCGGTGCGGGGGCGCAGCGGATCCGGCTGACGGATACCGGGGCGCGCGTGCGGCCGCCGCACCCCACCCAGCTCTTCCGGCTCGACGTCCGCGCCGCCAATCCGGCGGCCACCATCTCCGTGCTGGACCATAACCTGCAGCGGGTCTTCACGGACACCGGGGAACTGCACGAATTCGACGCGCCGGGCGTCTACAAGATCCGGATCGAGCTGGGGCGGGACATCTCCAGCGTGTCCGAGCAGGTCATCCTGCTCGATGCCGACATGGTGCCCGCCACGGCTCCGGCGCCGGCAGTTCCCTCGCCGGCCCCGATTCCCGGCAGCGCGCTGTCCAGCGACGCGCATGCGGAGCCGTTCCTGAGGGCCGCGGCACCGCAGGATCTGGCCCTCGGCGCCGGCCGGCCTGCGAGCGCGCTCTCGGTGCTGGCCCGCTACTGGCTGGAGCCGGACCTGCCGCCGCCGGCAACGGGCAGCCCGCTGGAGGGCCTGCAGCTGGTTTCGCCCGAGGGCACAGTGCTGGTGGACCTGGCCGCGGAGGGCCGGACGGACCGGCCGGAAGGGGCGGATGCGCTGGCGGTCTGGGAACGCGCGTTGGAGCCCGGCGCCTACTTCCTCCGGCACGCCTTCCGCAGCGGACGGACCGGCGAAGCCACGGTCATGGCCTGCGAAGGCTGGCTGACGCAGATCGCGCTGCAGCGCTCCCCTGCCCTGCTGGTGCCCGGCGTCCCGCCGGATGACATCGTGCCGATCGTGGACGCTGCCGTGTTCATGCGGCGTAGCGACGGCAGCATGCCTCCGGCCGGTGAGGACAAGGTTCTGGAAACCGTCCGACTCGCCCTCGCCCAAGGGCGCGATCTGCTCGGGAAACCGCACGGCGCCGAACTTCAGAAGCTGCTGCTGGAAGAGTACGACGACCCAATGGCTGGCATCATCGGCAGCTACCTGCTGCTGATCGCGATGGACGGCGCCAGCGGCGGAACCCAGGCGCAGCATGCCCAGTTCGATGCCGCCGTCGTCCGCCTTTCCGGGCTCGTCGGCGACTGGCATCCCGACGTCGCGGCGCTCTCGCTGCGCTGTTCGGATCCGGCGCTGCGCCGCACTGAGCCGCTGACGGTGCCCCCGATCTTCCGGTACGGCTGGCAGCTGATCGTGCAGGCCAGCTACGAGAACCCGCTGCTGGTTCCGGCAGCCCTCTGGCAGCGCGTCCACGCGGTCACGAATTTCGGTCCCTTCCTGACCTGGGCGGCGGACGAACGGGCCAAGCGGCTGCACGCGCGCCAGCTCCGGCGCTGGCTCGAAGACGAGGGCCGCGCCGCCGACCTGCAGGGCAACCTGGCGGCCGGAAGCCTGCTGATTCCCGCTTCGGCCGCCGACCTCCTGCGGAACGGCCATGTTTGAACTGGCTCTGGCGGAGGGCATCACCGCCTCCTTCCAGCGCTTCCCGGCACCGGACGGCGGCGTGCTGGCCCACCGGCCGCCCAGCTCCGGCGCTCTGCCATTGTGCGGCACCGGGGACGGAACGTTCATCTGCGGGCTGCCGGACGGCGAGGCCTGCTGGATCGGACTCACGGCACGGCCCGGCGCGGTTCCCGTCCTGGTCGGCGTGCTGGCGGAACTTGCCGGCGGCGAGGCGATGGATGTCCTCGCCGGTCGGCCAGTGCCTGATGCCGGCGCCGCCGGCAGCAGCTTGGTGGCGGTGGAGCCGCATGAGTGGCTTTCCGTTCCGCCGTCAGCGCAGGTGGCGGGCATCCACCGGCACGACGGCGGATGGTGGGCTTTGTGCCGGCAGCCCGCGGTTGCGGGAGGAGCCGGGGCCGAGGCTTCGGCACAGGCTCCCGCCGTCGCCCGGCTGCACGTGGTGGTGTGTCCGGAACCGGATCCCGCGCCCGGAAGGCGCGGTGCCGCCGTCGCACCTGGTACCGGGCACGCCGGCCAGGACGCAGACGGGAACCGGCGCCTGATCATCGACCTTGCCGGTGAGCTCGAGTTCGAGGAGGCCTGCGGCGAATCCATCCCGCCGCCGTCGAAAACCATCTATGGCGGCTGGCGGCTCCCCTGACCGGCCCGCGTCAGACGGCACGCCGACGGCCGAAACGCCGCCGCAGCTTCGGGACGGAGTCCTCTTCGGCGCCGCCGCTCGCAGGCGTGCTCGCCGCATGCTTCGGCTTGTAGTGTTTGCGCCGCCACCACAGGTAGGCCGCGCCGACCGCCCCGACCAGCACCGGGATGGTGATGCCCAGCGGGTCAGCCCACTCCTTCACGGTAGTGCCGAGCACGTACCCGATGCCGACCTTGACCTCAATGGTTTCCTGGAGGGTCGCCGCCTCGATCTTTCCGCCGCTCTTGCCCAGAGTGTAGATCGTGAGGACCATCTGCTTCGTCCCGGCCTCGAGCGGCGTGATGTCCCATGTCCACCTGCCGACGCCTTCCGACGGCAGTTCGATGAGGTCGTCGCCACCACTGGTCAGCTTGATGTCCATCCCGTCGCCGGTCAGTTCTGCGCGCATCAGTTCGCAGAGCCTGGGGAACCGGCTCTCCACCGGCCCTTCGCCCGGCAGCTCTTCAGCCGGATCGACCGGAGAGTCCCGGAACGCCACCCGCACGGCGAACTGTTCGGTTTCGCCCTGCACCATGGGCGACGGCGGCCGGAAAACGAGCTTTCCTTCGAAGCACTCGTCCAGCACTTGCTGGGCCTCCTGGCCGGGCGAGCCGGCGTTCCCCGAACCGGGTGTGCTGGGAGCTTCGGAGTTCGGATACTCCGTGGCGGTCGGTTCCGGGCTGTCTGTCGGCGAGCGGCTTGGTCCAGGGATCAAGGTGCCGCCTCCAGTTTCCACCCCGGTCGGCGGAACAATGACCGGGCCGTCGGTGGTTGGAGGTGGTGGACTGCTGCCATCCGGCCCGGCAAATTCGATGGTCCGCTCCAACACTCCTTCGGCGCCGTCGTTATCGGTCACCGTCAGGCGCACGGTGTAGACGCCCGGAGCGCTGAACGTATGCCCCCAGACCACACCTTCGCCATGGCTGCCGTCTTCGACATCCCACCGGAAGCTCTCGATGGTGCCACCGTCCGGATCCACGGAAGCAGATGCATCCATCGTGCAGGTGAAGCCGTCGCAGAGCATCACGAACTCTGCCCGGGGAGCCTCAGCAGCCTGTGCCGACGGGCCCAGCTGGTCCGTGGTTTGGGCATTGCCGGGCCCCGCGAACCCGAACAGCAGGAAGGCGAGCGCCAGCAAGGCAGTCAGCGGCCGCGCGGACCACGACGCCATAATGTGCCGCCGGAGCGGCGTATGCGGGAAGAACACGGCTGCCTCCCCTTGCCCCGGATCGCCGTTCCCTTCTTGCAGTCTGGCCCTACCCGCAACCTGCGTCAACGACCCGAAAACGGCAGCCGTGAATGAAACCTTTCCGCTACTGCAGGGGGCCTAAGGTCACGGACCGAACCGCTTTGCAACCCGCACCGGACCGAGCCGGAGAAGGGCCGCATTTCGGCCCGTGACGCCCTTGCTTTTCAGGAGTACCCTTTAGCCAACCGAGCACCATGTCTGGCTGTGAGGGAGAGCCACGATGAGTCTTGCACGGACGGCGCTGAAGGATTTCACCGCTTTCGTTTCGGCTGCCGTGTCTTCCTCCAGCGTCTCCGTGGATGACGGTTCCGCCAGCCCGGAAGATCCTTCCCCGGGCGACGGAAGCCGGGTCAGCATCCGCCCGCTGGCCCTCGACCGGGCCAGCCGTTCCCATCACGCCGGTGAGGTGCTGGACCTTGAGCTCACTGTAGCTGTCAGCAGCCGGGGCGAGCAGGCGCTGGAGAACACCGAAACCTTGCTCACCGCCTTGGAGTCGGCTGGCCGCTACCGGGTGGCGCCAGCCGACCACGGCACTGCTGCACCCGGGGTTTTCAGCTTCCTGGTTAGGATCCCGGTTGCCGTCCGGCTCGATGTCCCCGTCGGCCCGCCGGTCCGCGAGCCGCTCCACCTGCAGCTTGGCACCGGCCGCCTGCTGCACGGCACCGTTGTCGGGCCGGACGGTACACCGCTCGCGAGCGCCCGGGTCCGGGCCCACGCCTCCGCCCGGACCGCGGCCAGCGGACCGGACGGCCGCTTCGAACTCCTGACCACCCACGATCCGACGCAGCACTTCACCGTGGAATTCAACGGCACCGCCCGGCGAATGTCCGCCGAGAGCACGGACCTTCCCGTCACGCTCCGATGGGAACCCGCAGACCATGAAAGAGGAACCTCGTGACCAGCTATTTCGCGCCGGGCGTCTATGTCAAGGAAGTACCCAGCGGCCCGCGCACCATCGGCCGGGTCAGCACCAGCATCGCCGCGTTCATCGGCAAGGCCCCCAAGACGCAGATCCGGTTGGACGAGGCCGTGGCCATCGACAACTGGACCCAGTTCGCCGACGCCTATATCGGCGATGCCACCGAAGGCTCGCATCTGGCAAACGCGGTCTACGGTTTCTTCGCGAACGGCGGCGGGCGCTGCTACGTCGTTAATATCGGCGACGGAGACAACCTCACCGGCACGGCAGCAAAACCCACGGGCCTTCGGCTGCTGGAAGCGCTGGACAACGTCTCCATGGTTGCCGCACCGGGCTTCACCCGGCCGCAGGACTACGCAGCGCTGCTGGAGCACTGCGAACACGAGTTGCGCCAGGACCGCCTGGCCATCCTGGACACTCCGGAAGACGTGCCGGACATCGACGACCTCCTCGAGGCGGGCGGAGCTCCGGTTCCTGATTCCGGCGACGAGGAGACTGAGGACGGCAACGGTGAGACCGGCGGGGGCGGTGGCGGCGGCCGGACCTCCACCGAAGGCACCGGCCCGATCGGCGCGCCCCAATCCCCCGGGGGCTACGCGGCGCAGTACTTCCCGTGGATCGTGGTGCAGGACCCGGTCACCGGAAAAATGGTGACCCAGCCGCCGTCGGGCCACATGGCGGGAATCTGGGCGCGGGTGGATTCCTCCCGAGGCGTGCACAAGGCCCCGGCCAACGAGCCTGTCCAGGGGGTCGTCAACGTGGTCCACCAGGTGACGCGCGGCGAACAGGAAATCCTCAACCCCGCCGGAGTCAACTGCATCCGCCGCTTCCCCGAAGGCTTCGTGGTCTGGGGTGCCCGCACCCGCGCCCCGCAGTCCGGTGAATACCGGTACATCAACGTGCGCCGGCTGACCAACATGATCAAGGAGTCCATCGCCGAAGGCACCAAGTGGGCGGTGTTCGAACCGAACGACTACACCCTCTGGGGATCGCTGCGCCGCGACATCGGCTCCTTCCTGACCAACGTCTGGCGCGATGGCGGCCTCCTCGGCCGGACCCCCGAGGAAGCCTTCTTCGTCAAGTGCGACGAGGAAACCAACCCGCCGGAAGTGCGCAACGAAGGCCAGATCGTCGCCGTCGTCGGCATCTCCGTGGTCCGCCCTGCCGAGTTCGTCATCTTCAAGCTCATGCAGTCCGCCAACATGACCGAAATCGAAAGCACAGGAGCCTGACATGCCGGCATCGGACAAGGCACCCAGCGCGCAGCCCGGCGTCGTCGTCGACCCCTACCGCGCGTACAACTTCAAGCTGATCGACCACGGCCTCATGCAGGCCGCGTTCACCCGGGTGGAAGGCCTCGCCATCATCGTCAACCGTGCGCTGTTCCGTGCGGGCGGCGAAAACAGCGTGGTCCGGGCCATCCCCATGCAGGTCAGCTACCCGCCGGTGAAGCTCTGGTATGGCGTGACGGACTCGGACGAACTGCTGCGCTGGCTCTTCACTGCGGTCAAGGGCCGGGTGGAGCGGCGCGACGTGTCGCTGGCGCTGCTCAACGAAGCCGGCACAGACCATGTCCGCCGCTGGGACTTCTTCGGCGCCTGGCCGTGCGAATGGCACGGCACCCCGCTGGACGCGCTCGGCGATGAACTCGCCATCGAATCGCTCACCCTCGCTTTCGACCGGCTGGAGCTGGCAGATGACGGCAACCAGGCCCCGTAGCTTCCTCGCCGCCCGGCTGCGCCGCCTGGCCGACGCGCTGGAATCCGTACCCGGGCCGGCGGAGGATGCCSGCCGGCC
>NZ_ANPE02000115.1 GCF_000328305.2 Arthrobacter crystallopoietes BAB-32
GCAGCCGCACCGGCCACCCCCGCGCCCGCAGCCGCACCGGCACCCGGGCGGCGGCCGAACAAAGGCTTGGCACCGCCGTCGTCAGTGTTGCCCCGACCCAGCTTGGGAAGCTCCAGTCTGTTCAGACGGTCCCGCAGGCTGGTGCGCGGTTCCTCGTCTTCGTAGTAGTAGTCCTCGTCATCCTCGTAGGTCTCCGGCTCGTGCGAGCGGGCCTGCCCGAAGATTTCCGATCCGAGGGTCTCGGTGAAGAACGGCTCGACGTACGGCGCGTCCTGCTGGATAACCAGGTCCAGCAGATCGGCGGCTTCCGCCTGGTTGGTGATCAGGTAGGTCAGTCCGTCCGTGATACCCAGATCCAGCACCTGGACGTTGCCGGCCCGCTCGCCGGTGGCGATTTCGCGCGCGCTCATTGCCGCCTGGCTGGCATTCTCCGGGGCTGCCACGAGGATGCTCACTGGCCGGTTCAGGACCTGGTCGATGCCATCGAGGACGAGGTCCTGCTCGGCGGATGCGAGAACTTGGCCGGTTACCTTGTAGCGGCCTCCAAGCAAGGTCCCCACATCTACTGGTAGTGGCACGGATGTTCCTCCAGGCGGTTGTCGGCGCGGTGCACCGGGGAGCAGGTACTTTGTTTACATGCTACCGGGTGGATCTGTCCGGCAGCGGCGCTTCAGCCGCGTCCCGGCAGCCGGGCAAGAATCGGGGCGAGAAAGTCGTCCAGCTCGGAAACCCGCAGCAGTTTGAGCAGCAGCAGATAGCCGCCGGCCATGACAATGCCGCAAACGGCGAGGCTGATGAGGGCGCCGGGGATGCTGGCCATGGCGAAGCCGCCGGACCGGTAGCCGCCGAGCAGCCAGAGTGCGCCGGCTCCAGCGGCGGCGGCGCCGAGGGCGGCGTAGCCGAAGCGGATATAGCTGTCGGCGATGTGCACGGCGCCGTAATCGCCCAGGCGGCGGACTGCGAAGACGTGCGCCAGCCAGGCCGAGATGAGGTGGAAGACGGCGAAGAGGACCGCCAGCGCGAAGACGATCTGCGTGGACGGCAGCAGCTGGCCCAGCACGATCGCGATGACCGCGCAGCTGCCGGACAGAATGGACTGCATGATCAACGGCGTCTTCGCATCTTCCTCGGCGTAGAAGACGCGGCCGAGGAAGAAGTAGATGCTCATGAACGGCATGGCGGCACCGAGGACCGCGACGATCTGGCCCATGGCGCCGGCGGAGGCTTCCGCAGTGGGGCCGGAGCCGGCGAACAGCCTGGCCAGGGGCCCGGCGAGCACAACCATGACGGCGGCGCCGAACATCGTGGCAACGCCTATGGTGCGCAGGCCGGAGTTGATGGTGTTGCGGACCGCGTCCAGGTCGCCGGTGTGCTGGAAGCGCGAGAGCTGGTTGAACAGCACCGTGGCCAGCGAGAGCACGAACACCGAATGCGGCAGCATCGCGATGAGCTGGCCGGTGTTGAGCGCGTATTCGCCGGCCACGCCTGCCCCACCGTTGGCCAGTTCCTGGCGGCCGGCCGTGGCCTCCGAGGCGATGGTGCCGTAGAGAAGGTAGGCGGAGTTGCCGACGACCATCGTGCCGAGGGTCCACCCGGCGACCTTGCCGGCCTGCCGGAGGCCGATTCCACGCCAGCCGAACTTCAGCTTCAGTCCGAGGCCCAGCCGGCCGAGCGGCCACAGCAGCACCAGGCCCTGCAGCACGATGCCGAGCGTGGTCCCGCCGGCCAGCACCAGCGTCTGCGGCGAGGTCCAGGCTGCGGGATCGTCCTCCGCGCGGGTGTAGGAGCCAAAGAGGACAATGTAGAGCACCAGGACCGAGATGGCGACGACGTTGTTCACCACGGCGCCCACATGTACCAGCCGAAGCGGCCGTTCGCATTGAGCACCTGCCCGACGACGGCGTACAGGCCGTAGAAGAAAATCTGCGGCAGGCACCACAGCGCGAAGATGGTTCCCAGTTCGAGCATGGGCGCTGTCCAGCCGGTGGTCAGCGTGGAGATGATCGGGCCGGCCAGCGCCGTCACCACGAGGGTGATCGCGCCCAAAACGAGCACCGTCAGGGACAGCAGGCGCGAGACATAGTCCGCACCGCCGTCGTTGTTTTTACTGGCCTTGATGATCTGCGGCACCAGCACCACATTGAACACACCGCCCGCCAGCAGCAGGTAGATGATGTTGGGGATGGTGTTCGCTTTTTCGAAGATGTCGCCCATGGTGGTGTTCGCACCGATGGCGACGGCGAGCAGCGAGGTCCGGACAAAGCCGAGCACGCGCGAGACCATGGTCCCGGCGGCCATGACGGCGCTGGCGCGGGCTGTGCTTTGGGCTTCGGGAGCAGACATCGCTGTCTATCGTCTCACTTGGCGCCCGGTCTGCCGTCCAGTTGGCGCCCAGCTTTGGCGCGTGTTGTGGTGTGACCGGCCGGTCAGAGGTACTCGGGCAGGACTTCCCGGGCGAGGTCGACGATCCGGCGTTCATTCGGGAAGGAGAGCTTGCGGCCCAGCTCGGCCAGCGGGACCCAGGCGACGTCCACGGCCTCGTGGTCCGGATCGTTCTCGATCGTCAGCTCGCCGCCGGTGGCCCGGAGCAGGAAATGGTGCACCGTTTTGTGGACGCGGTGCCCGCTGACCGTGAACCAGTAGTCGATGCTGCCGAGGGTGGCGAGGACCTTGCCCTGGATCCCGGTTTCCTCTTCGATCTCGCGGACCGCCGCTTCCTCGTTGGTCTCGGCGTTCTCGGGATGTCCCTTGGGCAGGCACCATTCGAGCCGGCCGCCGCGGTTGAAGCGGGCGATGATGGCGACTCGGAGTTCGTCCGTGGCCGTATCCACGACCACGCCGCCGGCGGACACTTCCTCCACCGTCGGCAGCGCATGGTGCCCGGACGCAGCACTGCCCACTGCCGCTGTCAGCGGAGTGCGCTTCGGAGCGCTCGGGACCGGATATGCCATGCAGTCCACTCTAACGATTTTTGAATCCCGAGGATGGTCGGCCCGGCGGCTGCGCGATTCTTAAGCATCAGGGGTGCGTTTTCTGGCACCCTTAACTCACTATGGTTCACCTTTTTGGCCCGGCGAGTGCGCCCGGAACGTCCGCCCTGCAGCTGCCCGACGTCGTGATGGAACTGGGGCAGCGTTTCGTGGACGCCGGGCACGAGTTGTCCCTCGTGGGCGGGCCCGTGCGGGACCTCTTCCTGGGCCGCGTGTCGCCGGACCTGGATTTCACCACCGACGCCGACCCGGACGCGATCATCGGCGTGGTCCGCAAGTGGGCCGACAACCTTTGGGAGATCGGGCGCGACTTCGGCACCATCGGCCTCCGCAAGGGCGAGTACACCATCGAGGTCACGACCTACCGGGCCGACGCCTATGACCCGGAATCGCGCAAGCCGCAGGTCGCTTTCGGCACGTCCCTGGAGGAGGATCTCTTCCGCCGCGACTTCACCATGAACGCCATGGCGCTGCGCCTGCCTTCGCTGGAACTGGTGGACCCATACGGCGGAATCCGCGACCTGCACGCAGGGGTGGTCCGCACCCCGGGCGAGCCCTCGGCGTCGTTCTCGGATGACCCGCTGCGCATGCTGCGGGCCGCGCGCTTCGCCTCCCAGTTGAAAGTTTCTGTGGCGCCGGAGGTCTCCGCCGCGATGACGGACATGGCCGGGCGGATTGCCATCATTTCGGCTGAGAGGGTCCGGGACGAACTCGTCAAGCTGGTCAACGGCAAGGATCCGCGGGCGGGCATCGACCTGCTTGTTGAAACCGGACTCGCCGAGCATGTGCTTCCGGAGGTCACGGCGCTCAAGCTGGAAATCGACGAGCACCACCGGCACAAGGATGTGTACCAGCATTCCCTCACCGTCCTGGAGCAGGCGTGTGAGCTGGAAACGGACGACGACGGCGCGGTGCCGGGTCCGGACTTTGTCCTGCGGTTCGCGGCGTTAATGCACGACGTCGGCAAGCCGGCTACGCGGCGGTTCGAACCTTCCGGGGCAGTCAGCTTCCGCCACCACGACGTGGTCGGCGCGAAGCTGACGGCCAAGCGCATGAAGAAGCTGCGCTTCGACAACGATACGATCAAGGCCGTCTCCCGCCTGGTGGAGCTGCACATGCGCTTCTACGGGTACGGCGAAGCAGGGTGGACCGACTCCGCGGTGCGGCGCTATGTCACGGACGCCGGGCCGCTGCTGGAGCGCCTGCACCGGCTGACCCGCTCGGACGTCACCACGCGCAACCGGCGGAAGGCCGAACGCCTGGCCTTCGCCTATGACGACCTGGAACAGCGGATCGCCGCATTGAAGGAGCAGGAACAACTCGACGCCGTCCGTCCGGACCTCGACGGCCAGCAAATCATGGCCCTGCTCGGAATCAAGCCGGGCCCGGTGGTCGGCCGGGCGTACAAGTTCCTGCTGGAGGAACGCATGGAGAACGGGCCTCAGGAGGCCGCCGTGGCGGAACAGAAGCTGCTCGAATGGTGGCAGTCGTCAGCCGGAATCGCAGCTGGAATCCCAGCAAAACGAGGAGCAATCATGAGCTACCTGCCTGTTGATCATGACTATCCGAAGCTGTGGCTGGTCCGTCATGGCGAGACGGAATGGTCCCGGAAGCACCAGTACACCGGCCTCACCGACCTCGAACTGACCGAAAACGGCGTCCGACAGGCCAAGGAAGCCGGCCTGAAGCTGTCAGGGCTGAAATTCGATTCAGTGCTGTCCTCCCCGCTGAAACGTGCTTTCCGCACGGCTGAACTGGCCGGATTCCCGGAGCCCGAGGTGGTTCCGTACGCACATGAATGGGACTACGGCGAGTACGAAGGGCTGCGCAGCGCGGACATTCGGGCGAAGGACCCCTCGTACCTGATCTGGACCCACGGCGTTCGGGGCGGCGAGACCCTGGAGCAGGTAGCGGACCGGGCCGACCATGTCATTGCCAAAGTGTTGGACGCTCCTTCCGATCCGCCGTTCCATAAGGGGCCCGGCGCCCAGCGGAACGTGCTGCTTTTCGCCCACGGCCATTTCCTCCGGGTGCTCGCGGCGCGCTGGCTCGACCTGCCGCCGGTTGAAGGACGACGCTTCGTGCTGGATACGGCGACGGTCTGCAGTCTGGGGTGGGACAAGAAAACCCCGGCCATCACCAGTTGGAACGCCTGACTCAGTGACGAGAATCAGCTGGGCCTTTGCGGCTCCGGTCTTGCACGTTCTGCACCACCGCGGTCGGCGCGTTCCGCACGGTAGCCGCAGCTCCGCCGTCGTTGTTTCCGGCGTGTCGCAGCAGACACGCCGCCCACGCCGAAGAACTTGCCCCAATGTGCCTGTTCCTGCTGGTCAAGACGACCGCGGTGGGGTAGCGTGAAGCCTGTCCGATTGAGCTTTCCCAATCGTGGGTTGCCGCGGGCGTTTCATGACTGACGCAGTACAGGAAAGGGAGGTGGGTCCCGTGAAGATGATCACGATGCATGCCGGAGTATTCGCCGCTCTCGCCCGGATCCGGGCTGCCTCCATGCCTGCTGCGCACTAGCTTTTCCCTAGCAGGCCCAGGCGCTTTGCCGGGCCGCTAATCCTGAAAAGCCAAGCACTCCTTCGGCTGCCGCGCCGCGCCCTGTGGGCCGTCTGTCGCGCGCCTCCTGCCGCAACTTCTGTCGGCTCAGCCACGGTTGCTGCCCCTCCACCCGCCGGAACCATCGGCCTCCCGATGGGCTGCCCTTTGGGCCGCTCCGCCCAACAAGAGGAACCGCTCATGAAACCCCTGGACACCGCCGTCCGCCCCGCGCCCGAACAATCCATCCGTCCCGAGCCATCCGTCCGCGAGCAAGACGTCCGCACCGAACAGACGGTCCGGGCCGGGGAATCCGGCCGCCGGACTCCTGCCAGCCATGACCGCACCCCGGAACACCGCGGCGAACTGATCACCGCCGGCTCCCTGGACGGCATCGACGGCTCGGGGAGCACCGGCCCGGCCATGCCGAACTACTTGGAACGGGAGGAGGTGAATGCCGTGATCCGCAAACTGCGCCAGAGCTACTCGTTCTGGAAACGAATACAGAGCGTGACCATCGACGAACAGAAGCTGGAAGAGGCCCGCGACGAACTGCTGGCCTACCGCCAGTTGATCCGCTGAGTCCTTCCGCGCAGCTCCCGCTCCCCGGAGCGGACCGCAACTGCGAGGAGATCCCGATGATTCACGACCGAAGTGATGCAGCCGAAGCCCGCGCCCGGGTGACCGCCCGGCGCGGGCCTCCGCCTTCCCAACTCCGTGACGGCGCCCCGATCGGCTGATACGTTGACAGTGGCGGCCCTGCCGGCCGCGAGTCTGCACGAGCCTTGGAGGACAATGATGTCTGCCCCAACCCCGCTTTCCGATCTCGAAATTGCCCGCCGCGCCACCCTCAAGCCCATCACCGAAGTCGCGTTGGCCGCCGGCATTCCGGGCGAAGCCCTGGAGCTGTACGGCAACTACAAGGCCAAGATCGATCCGGCCAAGCTCGGCCCGGAACAGGGGCAGCCCCGCGGCAAGGTGGTGCTGGTCAGCGCGATGTCGCCGACGCCCGCCGGCGAGGGCAAGTCCACCGTGACCGTCGGGCTGGGGGACGCGCTGGCCAAGGCCGGCCACCGGACCATGATCGCGCTACGCGAGCCGTCGCTTGGGCCGATCCTCGGGATGAAGGGCGGCGCGACCGGCGGCGGCTATTCGCAGGTGCTGCCGATGGACCAGATCAACCTGCACTTCACCGGGGACTTCCACGCCATCACCTCAGCCAACAATGCGCTGATGGCGCTCGTGGACAATCACATTTACCAAGGCAATGCGCTCGGCATCGACCCGCGCCGGCTGACCTTCCGGCGGGTGCTGGACATGAACGACCGGGCGCTGCGGCAGATCGTGATCGGCCTCGGCGGCCCCGGCCAGGGCGTCCCGCGCGAGGACGGCTTCGACATCACCGTCGCCTCGGAGGTCATGGCGGTCTTCTGCCTGGCCACCGACCTGAAGGACCTGAAGCGGCGGCTCTCCCGCATCACCTTCGGCTACACCTACGACAAGCAGCCCGTGACCGTCGGGCAGCTGAAGGCCGAGGGTGCCATGGCGATGATGCTCAAGGACGCCATCAAGCCGAACCTGGTGCAGACCATCGCCGGAACGCCCGCCCTGGTCCACGGCGGCCCGTTCGCCAACATCGCCCACGGCTGCAACTCCGTCATCGCCACGCAGACCGCCCGCCGGCTGGCGGACGTCGTCGTCACCGAAGCCGGTTTCGGCTCCGACCTGGGCGCCGAAAAGTTCATGGACATCAAGGCGCGCTCCGCCGGCTTCGCCCCGTCCGCCATCGTCGTCGTCGCCACTATCCGCGCGCTGAAGATGCATGGCGGGGTGCCCAGGGAAGAGCTGCTGGCGCCGAACGTCGCCGCCCTGCAGGAAGGCGTCGCCAACCTGGAGCGGCACGTGGACAACGCCGCGAAGTTCGGCATCACGCCGGTGGTCGGGATCAACCGGTTCTCAACCGATACTGACGAGGAAGTCGACTGGGTGCTGGAGTGGTGCCGGCAGAAGGGCGTCGAGGCCGCGTCGGCCGATGTGTGGGGCCAGGGCGGCGGGGGAGACGGCGGCGACGAGCTGGCCGCGAAAGTCGCCCAAGCCATCAACGCGGAGCAGAACTTCTCGCCGCTGTATGACCTGGACCTGTCCGTGGACAAGAAGATCGAGACCGTCGCGCAGCAGATTTACGGCGCGGACCACGTCGAATTCTCCACCCTCGCCAAGCACCGCCTCGCCGAGATCGAAGCCAACGGCTGGGGCAAGCTCCCGGTCTGCATGGCCAAAACGCAGTACTCCTTCACCGACGACGCCACCCGCCTCGGCGCCCCGACTGGCTTCACCATCACCGTCCGCGAACTGATCCCCAAAACCGGCGCAGGCTTCATCGTCGCCCTCACCGGCGCCGTGATGACCATGCCCGGCCTGCCCAAGGAACCTGCCGCCATGCGCATGGACGTGAACGACGACGGCGAAATCACCGGCCTCTTCTAGCCCACCTTCCAGCGTGGTCGAGTTGCGCAGCCATGGCTCGTTGCTGAAACCGGGCTGACGGTTAGGGATAGCGAGTGCCATAGTCGAGCTGTGCCCACCCCACAGCTTGTGGTTGTTGCAGCAAAGGACCGCTTGATGAGATGGCGCTGCCAGCGTGTTGAGACCCGGCTTAGCCTAGGAATCATGGGGTTGGCCGGGTCTCAATAATGTGTCTTGCATGCGCTTTCTCAAACGCGCCGTAGGCTGAACCTTTGGCTGGACATGGTGGAGCAGACAGGCTAGTAGTTCCATCCTTGCGGTTCGCACGCTGTCTGGAGATTTGTCATGACGCACGTCGACTTAGAGGATCACGCCCAGAGGAGGAGTGCGTTGAACTAGTCCGTCTCCGGGCTGGAGCAAAAGTGACAGGTTCCCTCGCATTCTTCCGTTATGGCTTCGTTGGTCTGTGTCTTGGGAGGTTCTGTGAGTTGAATTGTCATCGTTGGTATCTCAAGCAGGGGCGTCATGATCGGCTGGGTTTAGGGTGGGCTGAAGATCTGTTGTGGTGATGAGACGGCGGGCAGCCAGGTCGTGTTCGCGTATCCAGGCTGCGTCTAGATGTGGGGCGACATCTTCGACCCATCCCCCGATCGGCATACCGTTGGTGGCAGTAATGATTACGTGATCGCCTTTTCGCAGACCTTGAATGAGGTTTCTGTCGTTCGTCATTGTTTTCCTCTGCCAGGGGCTCAGGGGTAGAGGCCGCGGAGCTGGTGGGCTTCGGCGACTTTCTGCACGGCTGTGACAGTTGCCGCCTCGCGCAGGCTAAGTCCAAGTTTGGCCGCCGTGCTGACGACTCCGTCCCAAGCTTGGAGCATGCGGTGCTCTAGTCTTTGGCCAACCTCTTGTGCCGACCACCAGTAGGCGTTGGAGCCTTGGACCCATTCGAAGTATGAGACGACTACCCCACCTGCATTGGCTAGGATGTCCGGGACCACAAGCTTGCCGGCTCCGGTGAACACTTTGTCTGCTGCGGCGGTGGTTGGTCCGTTGGCCCCCTCGACGATCACGTCGGCCTTGATGCGGTGCGCGTTGGATTCGTTGAGCACACCTTCCACGGCTGCCGGGACGAGCAGATCCACGTCAAGCTCGAGCAAGAGCTCGGCGTCCAGTGCCTCTGCATCGGTGAAGCCGACTACGGATCCGGTTTGTTCCAGATGCTTTTGAAGGTCCTCGATGTTCAGTCCCGCGTTGTTATGCACCGCTCCGTACTGGTCGGCCACGGCGACTACACGCACTCCGGCTCGAGCGAGGAGCAGGGCGGCGCCGGCGCCGACCTTGCCAAAGCCCTGGACAGCGGCCGTCGTATCTTGCGGGCTCCGCTTGAGGTGCGCCAGTGCCGCCAAAGCGATAACGACCACCCCCTTAGAAGTGGCGGATGCCCTGCCCAGGGAACCTCCTACGGATACTGGTTTGCCGGTGACAACTGCTGGAACGGTGTATCCGACGTTGACCGAGTAGGTGTCCATCATCCAGGCCATGGTGCGCTCATCGGTCCCGATGTCTGGGGCCGGGATATCGCGTTCGGGGCCGATGATTGGAAGGATCTCGGACGTGTAGCGCCGGGTGACCCGCTCGAGTTCGGCCTTGGAATAGCGGCGCGGGTCGAGGGTGATGCCGCCCTTGGCTCCGCCGTATGGAAGGTCCAGCAACGCGCACTTCCACGTCATCCACATCGCTAGTGCCCGTACCTCATCCAGGTCTACTGCCGGGCTGTAGCGCAGGCCGCCCTTGGCCGGGCCGCGGGAGAGGTTGTGCTGTACCCGATAGCCGGTGAGGATCTCGGTGGTGCCGTCGTCGCGGCGTAGAGGGACTTGAACAGTCATTTCGCGTCTGGGATTGGCCAGGATCTGATGCATGCCCGGGTCAAAGCCCAGGGTCTGCGCAGCCGTCGCGAGTTGGCTCTTGGCATTGACGAGCGGGTTGCTCTGGTCATTTTCAGGAGTCGCTCGTTCAGGGGCTTGGCGGATGGTGACAGGAGCGTCGATGATCGTTGTCATTGTCCAGCTGTCCTTGATTTATTGAGTTAGTTGGTGAGATGCATTCAGCATCCGGAAGGACTGGCTTCCGGAGCAGTCAAAGCGCGACGAAGGTGCCCTGCGCCGGCGCCTACTTGGAGGTAGGCGCCGGTCTGGCGGAAGTCGCTGGGGAATATCTTGAAGGCTCAGCGGTTGACGTAGAGCAAGCGCTTATTGATGAATTCGTCCATTCCTTCGGGGCCCAGTTCCCGTCCGAAGCCGGAACGTTTGATTCCCCCGAATGGCAGCTGAGCCCCATATGCCGCGGCAGTATTGACGTGTGTCATGCCCGTTTCCAAACGGCGGGCCACTTTGGTGGCTCTGTCGACATCCGTGGAGAAGACCGATGCGCCCAGACCATAAGCGCTGTCATTGGCGAGGCGTATTGCCTCATCTTCGCTGGACACCCTGTAGACCACGGCGACAGGTCCGAAGAGTTCTTCGTGGTAGGCCCGCATCCGCTCAGTTACTCCCGTCAGGACGGTAGGAGCCATATAGGCCCCGCTTCCTTCGACGAGTGTTCCTCCTGCATGCAGTGTGGCGCCTTTTTCAACAGCGTCCCGTACCTGTTCGGCGATCTGTTCTGCCGCTGTCCGTGAGGCCATGGGGCTGAAAGTGCCGTCCTCTTCAAGTTTGGGGTCGCCTGGTTTGAGGTCTTTGGCGAGTCGGGTCAGCTCGGAAACGAATTCGTCGAAAACTTCGTCCATGACGATCATTCGCTTGTTGGAATTGCACGACTGCCCCATGTTGGACAGTCGTGTTGTCCAGGCAGCTCTCGCTGATTCGCGCACATCGTCGGTGTCGAGGATTATGTATGGGTCGGAGCCCCCGAGCTCCAAGACGGTCTTCTTCAGGTTCCGGCCGGCGAGTTCGCCGATGGCGGCTCCTGCCCGTTCCGAACCGGTCAGCGAGACTCCCTGGATGCGCGGATCGGCCACCATGCCTTCGATCTGGGAATGGCTTGCGAAGATAGTGCTGTAGGCTCCTGCCGGAAGCCCGGCCTCGCTCATGATTTGCTGGATCAGCAAGGCGGAACGGGGGCATGACTCGGCAGGTTTGATGACGACGGTATTGCCGATCACCAGATTGGGGATTGCAAACCGTAGCAGTTGATAGCACGGGAAATTCCACGGCATGATGCCCAGGAGGGCCCCGATGGGGAGTTTCTCGACTATGGCGTCCCCGCCTTGAGGTGCTTGCATGGGGGTGTCGGCTGCCAGAGAAGGACCGTTCGTGCCGTAGTAGCCGAAGATTCCTTCACAGAGGGCGATTTCTGCTTTGGCTTCAGAGAGGGCTTTGCCCATTTCTTCCGTGACGATCGCGGCGAGCTCGTTCGCTTTCTCCCGGAAGATCTCTCCAGCGCGGAGAACGACGCGCGCCCGGTTCTCGATGGGCAGGGTCTTCCAGCTGAGAAAGGCCTGCTGCGCCGCTTCAACCACCGACTCGATCTCGGTGTCAGTTGCATGCGGGAAGGTCTCCACCAACTTGCCAGTGGCAGGGTTGCGAACTTGGAAGCTGGGCGCGGTTGTCCTGTTATCAACCGTGCTTGTCTCAACTGTTGTCACGATTTCCTTCATTGTTCGAGTTTCCGGGTGCAGGCGGCATCGGCTGCATTGTTTTCAAAAGGGGGTTGCTAGAAACAGTCCGTGTGGGGTTGCGCGTTGACTCTCAGTTACCGTGCGGTTAACGCAGCCGGGCAGACCTGTTTGCCGGATGTCTGCCCGGGAACCCTTTCAGAGGGCTGATAGAAGAAGGGAGGTGCGGGGGAGCGCGCGTTCCCTCCCCCGCATACGTGCCGGTTTAGACGGTCGTCCGCCAGATGTTCCCTTTGGCCACGACGGGGGCAGTGAGTTCCTGCAGTTCCGCTGTTCGTGTGGCTTCGGGATCCAAGGGGATGGTGATTTGCTCCCGGTAGTCAAGGGTCCGAGCTACGTCCTCATCCAGGAAGTAGGCTCCCGCGAGCAGTTCCGCGGCAGCTTCGAAGAGCACGGGATAGCGGGATTGGATGTCCTGCAAGGACCATTCCTGAAGTTGTTCCAGTTCTGCGATGAGTTTCTTTGCAGGTTCCACAAGATCGGTCCTGACACTGCAGACCTTGTCTGTACCTGACAGGTGTGCCCCGACTTCTGAAGCGGCCGGCATGCCGGCTCCGGCCGGAATCAGCAGGTCGCTAAGCCTCTTCAGGACCTCACGTTCGCGGTCCGTCCAAACTGTCTGGTTCTCATTCATGCGGTGGCTCCTTCCAAGTCCTTGCTTCCGGTCGCTGCATTCCCGGACGTGATGAGTTCGGCCGTGCGCAAGGCCATGGCGACCACCGTCGCGGTTGGATTGACGCCTGCAGAGGTTGGCCACGTACTGCCGTCCACGATGTAGAGGTTGGGGACTGTGTGGGCTCGTCCGGTGTGGTCGACGACCGAGTCCTCCGGGCTGCTTCCCATTTTGGTGGTTCCCAGCAGGTGCCAGCCGGTGTTGCGGATGTGCGGGGCTACGGTGATCTGCTTCGCCCCGGCTGCCAGGAAGGACTCCTTCGCTCGCTCCACATGGAATGCAAGCAGCCGCCGGCTGTTCTCCGAAGTCTCGTAGACAATCTTCGGAGCCGGAAGTCCGTGTTCGTCCACGAGAGTGGAACTGAGCTCCACTCGATTGTGTTCCTCCGGCAAGTCTTCGGCGATGATTCCCCAGGTAGCGGAGTGGTTCAGCCGCTCCCGAATGGTCTCGTTGAACCTGGCACCCCATAGCTCCCGGTTGTCACCCCAAGGGAAGGACCGAGTCATCTCCATGGGACCCCCTGTCGGCATAAGTCCCCATTTGGCGCCCCGGACGAATCCCCGGGATTCGTCCGTCTCGTAGAACTCCAGCGAGTAGAGAAGATGGCCGTATGCGCCCTGCATGGTTCCGATTTCGTCATCGAAGGTCCCCACGACTGCGGAGTAGGGATGCATCATTAGCCGCTTGCCCACGAGTCCGCTGGCGTTTGCTAATCCGTCCGGGTGTTGGGAATTGGCCGACATCAACAGCAGTCGGGGAGTGCCGACGCCGTTGGCCGCGAGGACTACCAGGTTCGCCTTCTGTTGCCGTTCGACTCCCTTGGAGTCGAAATAGATCACGCCTGTCGCCCGGCCGGAGGAGTTCGTCTCGACCCTGGCGACTGTGGCCCGGGTAAGAAGCCACGCATTGCGGTGGCGGCAGATATCCGGCCAGTGAGTTACATCGACCGTGCTCTTGGCCTGGTCGCCGCACCCCAGGAAGCAGGCCCCGCGGTGGACGCTTGGCTTCAGGCGACCGTATTCCCGCGTGGCAATCCCGTTTGCCCCCGGCCACCAGTGCCATCCCAGGGAATTATGGGCCTTGCCCATGCGGCGTCCGGCCTCGCCGATCGGCGTCGCCGCCATCGGGTATTGATCCGCCCCGGGAACTGCAGGATCGCCGTTAAGACCCGCTATGGCGAAGTCCCGCTCTGCCTGGGCGTAGTAGGGCAGCAGATCCTCGTAGGAGATCGGCCAGTCGTCGGCCACCCCGTCGAGGCTGCGCACGCGGAAGTCCGAGGGCATGTTGCGCTGCCACTGGGCAGCGTAAAGCATGGCGCTTCCGCCCACACCATTCCACAGGAGGGCGCTGATGTCGGCGTCGTCTTCGTCGATGGGATAGTCGCCCGGCCCTTTGCGCACATTGGACAGGGGGGACCACTCGTTGCCGCCGAGCAGTGCACGTTCCGGGCTTGCACTGCGGGAGGTTGAGTAGTCGGGCCAGTCCCCCTGGTCCAGACAGACAACGCTCATTCCCGCTTCCGCGAACGCCTTCGTCATCACCGCCCCGGCCGGGCCGGCTCCGACAACTACGACGTCGGCGATCTCCGGAAGCCGGTGCTCTCCGATCTTCTCTGTCATTTCTATCTCCGTTTCACATGTACGGCAGAAGGGAGCTCAACCCTTCGTGGTCATAATTCCTGAGGCCGGCAATGGTCCGGCTCAGGGTGGTCGTGCAGTCCGCCCGTTACCGCGGCAGCGCGGCGTCCTCGAGGTCTCTCTTGCTTTCCTGGCAGGCCAGGCACTGTACCGATTGGCCCTGTTCCGGTACATCCATTTCCTGGGCGACATAGGACCGTTCGCAGGAGTCGCATTCGACCCTGACATTCCATAGGTCCTCTACGGAATCTCGGACGGGATCGGCTCGGCGTTCCTTTACGGCACTTCCCCCCGCCAGGTGGACGGCAATGTAGAGGAGCACGGCCAACCCAAGTGAGATCATGGGCGCCAAGGCGGAAAGTACGGGGGCCTGGGCGGGCAGCTGGAGCAGGACGATGCCCACACCCGAAGAAACTATCCAGACCATGAAGCCCGGGCCGACGGCCTTCAACCTGTGGGTCCTGAATTCGGGTGCCTGGCGGGGATTTAGCGCACTATGAGTAGCCATGATGCCCACGAGCGTTACGATCAGCACCGCCTGCCAGGCCAGTGCCACCGAGATGTAACTGAAGACATTAGTGAGCATGAGAACGAAGACAACCAGGGAGATCAAGACCACCCATGCTTTTCGTGAGATCCCACGTTTCGTGAAATGCCCGACGAACCGCTCCAGGTTCACGCTTGCAAAGTAGAAGTTGGCCGAGTTAATCCTGATCTGACTGACAACGATGACGATAAGTCCGACAAGGCCAAGAGTGTCGATAATGCCTTGGACGACGCCGCTTTCAGAGACTTCGTCGCTCGATCCCGCGAATCCTACAATCGCGATCCCGACCAGCCCGTTGAACAGGTAGGCGACGCCGTAGAACGCCCAGCCAAACGTGACGTTCTGGTGGAACTTCAGGTCCCGCTCCTTAGCGAAACGCGCTGCGTCCTGTGTTTCCGGAAAGAGCACGAAAATGCCCATGTACAGGACGAAGACGGTCAACCAGCCAGGAATTGCCGGGGTGGATGAGGCGGCCGCTGAGAATGCGCTCCAGTCTCCAACCCAGCCAACCTGCATGCCGGCAAAGAGCACCGCTGCCGTTACACCGAAGAAATAGATGGGCAGGGAGACCCAATTCAGCTTGCTCAACCAGGTCTGCATGCCGCCAAGCATGAGGGGAAGCATGCCGACGACAACGATGGCGTACCAGACTCTGATATCCCACACGTTGAAGTATGACTGCAGGGCTACGGCGACAATGGTGCCCTCGAACACGGCGTAGTAGACCAAAGAGAGGCCGACAAGGAGGGGAGCGATGGCCGCGCCCTTATGGCCAAAAAGACGCCGGGAGAGCAGCGTGGAGTTCAGCCCCCACCGGACTGCATCCCGGACGCTGTAGCTTCCGAGAAGTGAATAGCAGATCACAACCAGCACGAGTCCGATAATCGCCTGCTGGACGCCGGCAAGCACTGCTGCCAGAGCACCGTAATAGACAAACGCCATGGCGCTCGTAATGCCCGACCAGCTGCCAAGGACCTGGCTGCGGCTCTTCCGAGCTGATTTCGGTACAACGTGGTTGGTGTACTCCTCAGTAATCTGTTCTTCCACCACACGGGGATCATCTTCGAGGGATGTCCGGAGGCCTGCCGGGTTAGAACGAATGTTTATCATTCGGGGTCCTTACTCTGAAGGCTACCGAGTCGCTGTTCAGTGGGGCGCTTGTTAGCGGGACGTTCGACAATGAACGCTGGTTCTGAAGCAGGCACGATCAACCTCAAACGAATAGGTTGTACACCTTGGATGGACCTTCCGCGGTGTGCGTTGAATCACCATATGAGATTGTTCAACAACATGCAAGGGGTGCACTGAAAAATGAAGCCGCAGGTCAATTCGGTGCGGATGCTTATAACGGGAACGTGGG
Source organism: Arthrobacter crystallopoietes BAB-32 (assembly GCF_000328305.2). Taxonomy (GTDB): domain Bacteria; phylum Actinomycetota; class Actinomycetes; order Actinomycetales; family Micrococcaceae; genus Crystallibacter; species Crystallibacter crystallopoietes_A. The sequence goes on from NZ_ANPE02000115.1 coordinate 15,888, forward strand.
CCAGCGTCCTGTTCACCTACCCGCCGATGACGAATAAACGGTAAGTCCAGCCGGATGGAGACTTTCCAGACCGCAACGATGTCCTGCCCTCTGCAAATCGGGGCAGAGACTCGCTTAACGGCGCGGAATCTGCTCCCTCCGGTACCCCAGTGGTGGCCGGCACGACGGCTCTTCGGAGGTTCGCACGCCGAATGCCCTGTGACCACAGGTTTGGTCCTACGTCCACCTTCTGAGGCCATCGGAATATGGAGTCGTTATGGTCTTTCCTGGGCGGCACATCCGCCCGTCCTTAGGTAGGCCTACTTTCCGGCAGATTCGAGCACTGTACGACTGGCAGTCCTTCCGGGTTTAGCCCGTGACGGCAGCCGGATCGGTGCCGAGGTGGTCCAGGAGTTCGGCTTCCGCCTGGTCCAGGTAGCCGCGGAGGGCTTGGGCGGCTTCCTCGCGTTGTCCCTTGGCCAGCAGTTCCACGAGTTCGGCGTTCTGCTCCACGTAGTGGCTGTGGAAGTCAGGGGCGTGGCTCATCGCATGGAAGACGAGGCGCATTTGGGCCAGGACCCGGGTCATGAGTTCCTGCAGCAAGGTGCTGCCGGTGCCTCGGATGAGGGTTTCATGGAAGCGCTGGTTGGCGGTGGCCATTTCGGACACGGCGCCGCGGTCCCGGGCTCCCCGTGCCTCACTGATGATTTCCTGCAAGCTGGACACATTGATGCCGGTGGCCCAGCGGACGGCGGCGGGTTCGAGGATTCTGCGGACGCTGTAGATCTCCCTGACACCGTCAATTCCGGGGGAAGTGACCAGGACCCCGCGGTTGGGGATGCGGGTGACGATGTGCTCGCCTGCCAGGACGGTGAAGGCTTCGCGTAGCGTGTTGCGCGAGACGCCGAAGGCTTGGGCAAGTGTCTGTTCGGAGAGCTTGGAGCCGGGCAGCAGCTGGCCTTCCGCGATTTTGCTGCGGAGTGTCTCCGCAATCCACGCTGCTGTGTGGGCATGTGTGGCTTCGCTTCGTGCCGCGATTCCCGCCAGCGCTGCGTGCGTCAATTACGGTCCTATCCCTCAGCTGGTCAACCGGGGCCTGCCTAGCATTCCGTAGGCTCTGGTTTCGGCTCTTTGCCTCGTTACCTGATGCTACCAAGTGCTTCACCCCGGTCGACTGCGGCGCCGGGCTCCTGCTCTCCGCGCGCCAGGGTGCCGGCCCTGTGGGCGGCGATGGTGGTTTCCATTTTCATCGCCTCGATGACGGCCACCGGGTCTCCGACGGCGAGCTGGGCGCCGTCCTCGTCGAGCCATTTGACCAGATTGCCGTTCATGGGCGCGTGGAGCACCTCCGGTTCATGGACGGCTTCGTCTTTGATTGGTTTGGCCGGGGCAGAGCCGCCGCCGTGCATCAGGGATTCGAGCAGGCGGGCGGGCAGACCGATGCGCATGGCCCTGCCGTCGACTTCGACCGTCAGTTCGCTGCGTTCATTGTCCGGCTGAGCCGCCGCGATTTCGGGGGACGCTGCCAACGGCACGGCGAACTCGGATTCGATCCAGGTGGTGTAGACGCCAAAGGTGTCGGTCTGGGTGAAGGCAGCGTCCCGGACCACCGCCCGGTGGAAGGGCAGCACGGTGGGAATCCCGGCGATGACCATTTCGTCCAGCGCCACCCGCGCCCGGTTCAGCGCCTGTGCGCGGTCGGCGCCGTGCACGATCAGCTTGGCCATCAGCGAGTCATAGTCACCGGGAACGGTGGACCCACTGCGGACGCCGGAATCCACGCGGATACCTGAGCCGGTGGGCGGCTCGAAGGCGGCGATGGTACCGGGTCCGGGCAGGAAGCCGCGGGCGGGATCCTCCGCGTTGAGCCGGAATTCGAAGGCGTGGCCCTGCGGCTTCGGGTCGTGCGTGAGGGTTAGCGGCTCGCCGTCGGCTATGCGGAACTGTTCGCGCACCAGGTCGACGCCGGTGGTCTCCTCTGTGACGGGGTGTTCCACCTGCAGGCGTGTGTTTACCTCGAGGAAGGAGATGGTTCCGTCGTTGGCGACCAGGTACTCGACGGTGCCGGCACCGTGGTACCCGGCCTCGCGGCAGATCGCCTTGGCCGAGTCATGGATCAGCCGGCGCTGCTCCTCGGTGAGGAACGGGGCCGGTGCTTCTTCGACGAGTTTCTGGTTGCGGCGCTGCAGCGAGCAGTCGCGCGTGCCGACCACGACCACGTTGCCGTGCATGTCGGCCAGCACCTGGGCTTCCACGTGCCGGGGCTTGTCGAGGAAGCGCTCCACGAAGCACTCGCCCCGGCCGAAGGCCACCGCGGCCTCGCGCACGGCGGAGTCAAAGGCGTCCTCGATGTCCTCCATCCGGCGTGCAATCTTCAGGCCGCGTCCGCCGCCGCCGAAGGCCGCCTTGATGGCCACCGGCAGCCCGTGCTTCTCGGCGAACGTGATAACCTCCGCAGCGCTGTCCACAGGCCCGTCACTGCCGGGCACCAGCGGGGCGCCTGCCTTGACAGCGATTTCCCGGGCGGTGACCTTGTTGCCCAGGGCCCGGATCGAATCCGGGGAGGGGCCGATCCAGATCAGGCCGGCCGCCAGGACCGCCTCGGCAAAGTCGGCGTTCTCGGAGAGGAAGCCGTAGCCGGGGTGCACAGCATCGGAACCGGCGCGGCGGGCTACCTCAATTATCTTATCGATGTTCAGGTAAGTCTCTTTGCCGGTGCTGCCGCCGAGCGCGTAGGCCTCGTCGGCGCGGCGCACGTGCAGCGCATCCGCATCCGGATCGGAGTACACCGCCACGGATTTCAGCCCTGCGTCGGCGCAGGCACGGGCAACACGGACTGCAATCTCGCTGCGGTTGGCGATCAATACTTTTTTCATGGATGGAGCCCTTCCGACTGGTTCTGGATGCCGGAGGAGCCGGCGGGTTGCAGGGTGTCCGGATCGACCACGACGAAACGGACAGTAGTGCCCGGCGGCAGCTGCGCGGCCAACGGCAGGTCCTCAGGGACCACGGCAGCAATCACGGGATAGCCGCCAGTCACCGGATGGTCGGCAAGGAACAGCACAGGCAGGCCGGACGGCGGAACCTGGAGGGCTCCGGCAACGGTGCCCTCGCTTTGCAGCTCGCCGTCCCGGATACGCTCCAGCGGGGCGGAATTAACTTGGCTGCTGCCAGCGTCGGGGAGTTGGAGACGGAGGCCGATACGGTCCGACGCAGAGCTGGACAGCCAGTCCTGACAGGTGAGGCGGTCGAGGCCTGCCGAGCCAAACCAGTCATCGCGCGGCCCTGGCGTGATGCGCAGGACCGCCACTTGATCTGGGGAGACCCGCAGAGTTGAGGGCTCCGGCGCGCCGACGACACGACCGCGCGTAGTGTCGCCGACCGGAAGCACTGAACCGGCCTCCAGTGGGGGCGGCCCCAGGCCGGACATCGTGTCGGTGGAGCGGCTGCCCAGCTCCGCCTTAATTCCGATCCAGCCGCGGACCGCAACATAAGTATGCAGTCCTGCGGTCGCCGGGCCGAGTGTCAGGGTCTCGCCGTCGAGCAGGGCGAAGGGCATGTCCTGTGCGGGACGCCGTCCGGACGGAGTGATGGACAGGTCGACGCGGGCACCGGTGACCGACAGGACCTGGTCGCCGTGGGCACGAAGCACCAATCCGCCGAGGAGATTCTCAATCACCGCCTCGCCCGCGTCATTGCCAACCAGTCGGTTGGCCTGGCGAGCGGAGGGCTGGTCCAGGGAACCCGAAGTGGACACGCCGAGGTTGCCGAGGCCGGGCCGTCCCAAGTCCTGCAGAAGGGAGCGCAGACCCGCCGAGACGACCTCGAGTCCGGAAACCGGGGGAACAGCCGTCCCGGGAGCGGCGTCTTCGGCCTTGAAATGGATGGGCTGGCCTGCGGACGAGGGTTGAGCCGCAGCCGGCACAATCGAGTTACGGACAGCGGTGAATCGGACGCGATCCTGCGGGCGGATCAGCGCCGGGTCCGGTCGGCCGACGTCCCACAACACGATGTCGGTGTGGCCAATCAGCTGCCAGCCGCCGGGCGACTTGCGCGGATAGACGGCGGAGTAGCCACCGGCCAGGGCCACCGCCCCGGCCGGCAC
>NZ_ANPE02000114.1 GCF_000328305.2 Arthrobacter crystallopoietes BAB-32
CCACGCCGGGCGTCGCCGGACTGGTCGAGGGGCTGCTCACCGCGTACGCCACGGACTGCAACGACCGGATCTTCGACTCGCTGGCGAAGAGTCCGGTGGAGCAGTTCGAGCCCCGCGAGATCGTGCTGCCGCAGGGGACGGGCTTCGACCCGGACACCAACGTCGCCCCCGACATGGAGCCGTTCGAGGTGTTCCGGGACGCCAACGTCACGGTCAGCGCGATCCTGGTCTCGCACCACCCGACGGCGCCGGCCTACGCTTTCCGCTTCGACACGGAAGCCGGATCCGTCACCATTTCCGGCGACACCGCCCCCTGCGCCAACATGGTGCGCCTGTCCCGCGGCACGGACCTGCTGCTGCACGAGGCGATCAACCTGGAGCTTCTGGCCCGCCAGTATTCGGACGCCCAGATGCTCCAGGCCACCATGGACCACCACCGCCGTGCCCACACCACCGCGGCGGAGGCCGGAAAGATCGCGGACGACGCCGGTGCCCGCCACCTCGCGCTGCACCATCTGGTCCCGAGCTACTCACCTCCGGAGGCCTGGGCGGAAGCCCGCACCACCTTCAGCGGAATGCTGAGCATTCCGGACGACCTTGACCGCATCCCGTTCGGCACCTCCGCCGTCGAAAATTCCCTCGCCGCCGCTGCCACCGCCGGCAGCCCGGCCGTACGCTGGACATAAGGACACGCCATGACCACGCAACCGAACCTGCCCGCCGCGGCCAGCGGCTACCATGCCAGTCCGCGCGAAATGCGGCGGATCCTGTTCTCCTCGTTCCTCGGCACCGCCGTCGAATACTACGACTTCATCCTCTACGCCACGGCCGCCGGGATCGTCTTCAACCAGGTGTTCTTCGCCGGCATGGACCCGAACCTGGCGATCCTGGTCTCCTTCGGCACGCTCGCCGTCGGCTATGTCGCCCGTCCGCTCGGCGGCTTCATCTTCGGGCACCTCGGCGACATGCTCGGCCGCAAGGCGATCCTGGTCGGCACGGTGCTGATGATGGGCATCGCCTCGACACTGATCGGCCTGCTCCCCACCACCGAGCAGATCGGCATCTGGGCCCCGATCCTGCTGGTGGCGCTGCGCCTTTTCCAAGGCATCGCGGTGGGCGGCGAATGGGGCGGCGCCATGCTGCTGGCGTTCGAGAACGCGAAGAAGGAATCCCGCGGCTTCGCCTCGGCCTTCGCCTACATGGGCGCGCCGGCCGGCACCATCCTAGGCACCCTGATGCTCTCGGCCATGGCGACGCTGCCGGACGGGCAGTTCCTGGCTTGGGGCTGGCGCGTGCCGTTCGTGCTCTCCGCCGTGCTGATGGGCCTGGCCATCTTCATCCGAATGAAGGTGTCCGAATCCCGCGTCTTCAAGGAGCTCTCCGCGAAGGCCGAGACGAAGAAGCGGCGTGTCCCGGCGGCCGAGCTGTTCCGCGAGCATCCCAAGGCGCTGCTGACCGCCGTGGTCTCCGGCCTGTCCGGGCAGATGGCGCAGGGCCTGATGGGTGCCTGGGCGATTGCCTACGCCGTGCAGCAGGCCGTGCTGGCCCCGACCGAGGTGCTCAACCTTAAGGCGCTCGGCGGCGTGGCCACGATCGTCATGATCATCATCGCCTCGAAGCTCTCCGACCGCCTGGGCCGCCGCAAGGTGCTGATCTGGGGCAACATCGGCGCGATGCTGCTGGCCTTCCCCGTCATGTCGCTGCTCGAGATGGATTCCACCGTGGCCTTCATGCTCGCGATCTTCCTGGGCCTGTCCACAGTGCAGGGTTTCACCGCCGGCCCGTACGGCGCCTTCGTGGGCGAACTGTTCCCCACGTCCGTGCGCTACTCCGGCACTTCCATCGGCTACCAGCTGGCTTCCACGCTCGGCGCCGGCTTCACACCGATGATCGCGACGGCCCTCGTGGTCGCCGGCGGCGGATCGCTGTGGCTGGTCGCCTGCCTCTGGATCGCCTTCTCCGGCATGAGTTTGGTGGCCCTGCTGGCCGCCAAGGACCGCTCGGGCGAGGACATCGAGCAGCTCGACAGCCCATCCGGCCCGGCCCACGCACAAGCTGAACCGGTCCCTCCGGTTGCGAGCGCCCGCGCCTAGCGGTTTCGTTCCAGGAACGACGGCGGCGCGCACCACAGCCGGTGCGCGCCGCTTTGCGTGCCTCACCGTAGGCGAGGGCCACCGCCTATGGTGAGGCACCGCCGTCGTTGTTGATCCGCTTTTTGCCGGTGCCCCGGAACAGCCGGTTGCCAACCAGCCGATAGGCGCCGGCGCCCATGACAAGGAAGCCCAGTACACCGATGATGGTGATCTGGGTGGCGATGCCGACGATGATCAACGCGAGTCCGGCAACCGAGATGAGGATGCTGGTAACGGCTATCCGGCCCGGGACCCTGCCGCCCCGTGCCGACCCCAGCTTGTGCGCCAGGCCGGGATCGTCCGCGCTCAAGGCCTGCTCGAGTTCTTCCAAGCGTTTGCGTTCCTCTTCCGACAGCGGCATGCTGCGCCTCCTTTGCAGGCTGCCGGCAGCTGGAGATTCCGAACTGCAGGGCGTCTGACCGGCATTGTGCCTGCTGCCCCTTATTATCGGCCCCGTTGCGTTCCGGAATCCATATGCGGCGCAGACTTCCTCGACGGGCACCGGAGCCCACCCCGGACCGCCTTCATCACCGGGCACCGGATTGCTGCCGGGCACCGGGGCAACGACTTGTCTGGCATAGTGGGCAGATGGTTGCCAGAGTTGCGGCGGCCGTCGGCGGACACGAGGAGGCGGCTTGGACGAGCTCGGCGAGTTCCTGCGCAATCTTGACTCCGTGTGGATCTACCCGGCCGGCGCCCTCAGTGTTGCCCTGTCCGCGGTGCTGCCGCCGGCCCCGAGCACCACGCTGTTCGTCGCGCTCGGTTCGCTGTCGGTGAGTTCCGACCAGCTCAATCCGTTCCTGCTGGCAGCGTCTATGTTTGCCGGAGCGATGGCCGGGGACCTGGCCACCTTCCTGCTCGTCCGGCATTTCAGGATCAACGAGCGGAACTTCTTCTCCGGGCCGCGCTGGCAGGCGGCATTCCGGTCCGCCGGCCTGAAGCTGAGAGGGCGGGGCTTGCCGATCGTGCTCACGTCCAGGTTCATCCCGCTCGGGCGGTTGTCGTTGAACGTCGCTGCGGCTGTGGCCCGGCAGCCCCTCCGGAGTTTCGCGGCCCACTCCGCGCTCGCCGCCCTGTTGTGGTCGACCTATGCAGTAGGCGTGGGCGCGCTGTCCGGTTCATGGCCGGAGCTGTCCACGGAATTCGCCGTGCTGCTGGCCATCGCCGTGTCCCTGGTGCTCGGCCGGCTGATCAACTACGCGTTGGCGTGGTGGGAAAACCGCGGGCAGCTTGAGGATGCAAACCGTCACGCTGGCTGAGCGGCCTGCAGCTGGAGCTAACGCGGAGGTGCGGTGCGGACGGCGCCGATGCTGGCGGCCACGACGAGGGCGATGGCAACCAGATGGGTCCAGCTGAGCTCCTGTCCGAGCACCAGGAATCCGGCCAGGGCGGCGACGGCTGGAGCCATGGACGTCAGGATCGAGAAGGTGGCGGCCGGGATGCGCCGGAGCGAAATGAGTTCGAAGGCGTAGGGGACCGCAGAGGACAGCAGGGCAACGCCGAGTCCGACGGCCAGCACGAGGGGATCCAGCAAGGCAGTCCCCGCCGTGAATACCGCGCCGGGCGTGGCGATGACGGTGCCGAAAGCCATGGCGAGGGCGAGACCGCCCAAGCCCGGGAAAGCCGCGCCGGTCCTCGCGCTGAGCAGGATGTACAGGGCCCAGCAGGCCGCGGCAGCGAGGGCGAAGAGGATGCCGAGCGGATCGAGGCCGCCGCTCAAGCCGCCCCGGCCCAGCAATGCCACGCCGGCAAAGGCGAGAACGGCCCACAGGATGGCGCTCGCCCGGCGGCTGGCGATGACCGAGAGCACCAGCGGGCCGAGCACTTCCAGGGTGACCGCGACGCCGAGGGGCACCCGCTCGATGGACGCATAGATGAACGAATTCATCGCCGCCATGGCTGCCCCGAACCAGGCTGCTGTCCACCACGCGGCCCGGCCATGGCCGCGCAGCTGCGGTCTGGCAACGGCAAACAGGATGACGGCGGAGAACACAAGCCGGAGGAAGACCATGCCCAGCGGCCCCGCGGCCGGGAACACGAGCACCGCCAGCGCGGCGCCGATCTGCTGGCACAGCATGGAGGCCAGGAGCAGTCCCGCCGCGCCGGCGTACCCGGACGTCGTTCGGGAGGTTGCCTCCGGCGTCGTACTCATGAGAATAAGGCTAAGGATGCAAGTACGGCCGGGGAAATCCGCTTTCCCCGGCCGTACTTCGAGATGCCTGCCTTGACTAATTCGCTTTGACAGTCAGGACCGCGCAATCTGCTTCCAGAAGGATGCGTTGAGCGTGGCTCCCTAAGAGCAGCTTGCCCACCCGTGACCTTTTACGCAGTCCGATGACTATCAGGGAAGCCTGGAGATCCTGTCCGGCTTGGAGCACAAGATCGGCGGCGTCATGCACAGTCTCCGATTGCGGCAGCAAATCGACGTTCCTCCCTCTGGACATGAACCCGCTCCGGTCTATGCCTAACTCCTCAAGCTGCAGCGCTGCCCGATCGGTGTCGATATTGGCGATAACCAGGTCAGCGTCCAGTCGGATCGATTCCTGGACTCCGCGTTGAACTGCTTTCAGTCCTTCAGCGGTGTTCGTGTAGCAGGCGAGAACGGTCATCCGTCTTCCTTCGGTTAGTGGTTTCGGTTGCGATCAGGAAACAAGCTGACCGAACCATCCTTGCGGGAGATCGATTGGCAGCAGCGACGGCAACAGCATCAACAACAGGTACAGCACCGCGGTGTAAATGATGGCGGTACGGGTTTTGGCCCGGGCTACGACCAGGAGAAAAGCCGGAACGAAAATCATCACGGCAGGCAGGTAGCCAAGAACCGCTGTGAGCACCAGGAAACCGGCCATCCACGCGAAGGTCTTGAAAGCGAATGCGGTGTCCCGCTGTGCCTGCGGAGCAGGAGCCATTTCGCCTGCGGCGGTCTTTTCCGGAACGGGAGCCGGCTCCTGGCTGACCATTGTCGTGCCGGCCGGAGTGGCGGCAGTGCCGCCGTGTGCTGTTTTGCGCGGGCTTCCGCTGGGCTCCGGCAGGAGGGGGGCGCCGTGGCCGGTTTCGTCGGTCGTAGCAGCGTGTTCCGCTGCATCGGAGGTGCCGTCTGCGGGTGTGACATGCTTGGAAACCGCCGTTCGCCGTCGCGCCCGAAGTTCCTGCGCGAGCAGGACCATGGCAAGGATGAGTCCTGCCCAGCCGATGAGCTGAGGTACCAGGCGGGCTTCCGGAGAGAATTGCGCCGAGAGGACCAAGGAGCCGGCAAACACCATCATCGACGCCGCTGCAGCGCCCAGCGACCACCCGGTGTTCTTGAGGGGAGCCTCGGTGTCGGCTGCATTCTCGGTTGCACGATCGTCATCACGGTCCAGCCTGCGCCTGGCCCGGAACCATTTGAAGGCATTCCAGAGGATCGGCAGCACGAGGATGGCGATAAAGACCAAGCATCCGGGCCGCAGCATCCACTCGAGCCCGTTGTACAGGCTGTCGGTGAGGAAGTAGTACCGCTCGAGGGGGATCGCCAGCACGAAGCCGATGAGGAACGGCGCGCGCGGGAAGCCCGTGGCCTTCAGGACCCAGCCTGCGATGCCAAGGAGCACCATGACCCAGAGGTCACCGAGCTGCCCGCCGTCCTGATAGGACCCCAGCAGCATCACTGCCACCAGTCCCGCAGCGAGCACGGCGAACGGCACTTTTGTCAGGGAAGCCAGCGGCCGGACGGTCAGGAAGCAGAACAGGGCGCCCAGGACAGAGGCGATGGCGAAGGCCCAAACAATCAGGTACATCAGGTCCAAATGGTCCGTAATGATGGTTGGGCCCGGCTGGATGCCGTAAGTAAGCAGCATTCCCAGCAGCATTGCCGACGGAACACCACCTGGGATGCCGAAGAGCAGGGTTGGAATGAGGTCGCCTGCTTCGACGGAGTTGTTGGCGCTTTCGGGGCCGACAATGCCGCGTGGATCGCCCTTGCCGAACTTGCGTTTGTCTTTGGCCGTGGCCACGGCCTGTCCGTAGGCCAGCCACGTTCCAGCGGTAGCTCCCACACCCGGAAGGACACCCGCCCAGATGCCGATAAGCGAGCCTCGAATGACTTGGCTCCAATGGGACAGCCACTCGCGGATTCCCGAGCCCCAGCCTCCGGTGACTTTGACCGGGGAGTCTTCGCCCTTACGTTGGCTGGCTCGCGAGGCGATCTCGGCCAGGCCGAAGATTCCGAGCGCGACTGCGACGAGGGATAGTCCATCGCCGAGGAACAGGCTGCCAAAGGTGAAGCGCTCCTCGGCAGTTGTCGGAGACGTACCGACCATGCCAAGCAGCAGCCCGAGGAGGCCTGCGACCAAGCCCTTCATGACGTTTCCGCGGGAGAGCACCGCTGCGAGGGCGACGCCGAGGACCGTGAGCATGAACAGTTCCGGGCTGGCAAATGAGAGAACGAGCGGTCGGGCCAGTGGGATGGCGAGCGTGAGGCCGACTGCGCCAATGATGCCACCTGCCATGGAAGAGAGGAACGCCAGGCTGAGCGCTCGCTTTGCTTGTCCCTTTCTAGCCATGGAGTAGCCATCAAGCATCGTGACGGAGGCGGATGCAGATCCTGGTGCCCCGAGGAGCACGGCGGAAACGGTATCCGATGTGTGGACGACCGCGAGGGCGCCTATGAGCAGCGCCAGTGCAGACGCTGGTTCCATGCCGAAGGTGATCGGCAAAAGGATGGCGACGGCGCCGGTTCCGCCGAGCCCCGGAATGAGGCCCATGACCAAGCCCGCGACAACGCCGACAAGCAACATGATCAACAGGGACGGGTCCGCCAGTGAAGCCAAGGCGGCCATGGCTGAATCAAGCATGATTAGTCCTTAGTCGACGGCAATGCCGTAGGTGTCGTGGAGCAGCCGAAGAACGTACTGCTTGGTACTATCGGTAACGGTGTAGGCGGCAGCAACCCGTGATGCCAGCTGCTCGTCTGCAGCAATGGGATAACCGCCTAGGATCTTGTCAGCACGTTCGTTGAAGTCGTTGTCGGCGGCCATCTTGTGCGCCGAGGCCCTGAGCAGATCGACTGCCTTCGCAGGGGTTCCGGCCGGCGCCCAGAGGCCTTTCTGGTAGGTGTACGTCAGACCCAGCAGCGTCTTGTACGCCTCCAGTTTCTCTCCGCTGGGATCTTCTCCATGGATTTGGCGGTATACCTCTACGACAGTGGGGACGTCGGGGAAGTTCGGATCCCGGGCAACCTTGCCGTTGCTGTCAAGCTGGCCGAACGACATCAGCACGACAGCTTTGCCCTCCTTCTCGATACCCTCTACGGCGGAGGCATAGGAGCTGGTAGTCGTGTAGTCAATGTCGATCTCGCCTCGCTGTAGAGCCAGATTGACCGGTCCTCGCCCCTCGAAGCCGAACGTGGCGGTCGTATCGGCCCCGAGCAAGTCGAATGCAACGAGCGTCGTCAGGTCCAGGCCTGTTGCGGTGATACCGCCGAAAACCAGCGGCTTCTTGCGGTTGACGAGATCGCTGACTGAATTGACTCCAGCGGCCTTGCGGGCATAGATCACCCCGCCGGTACCGTTGACGAGGATTGGCGTGAGCCTTTCGAACGAGTACTTGACGGCTTTGCGGCCCAGAACCCAAGGCACAACGGTCGTAGCCGTGCTCACGAGGATGTCCGTTCCGGATTCGCGTGCGGAAGCCGCGAAATGATTGGAGCCAGTGATGCCTTCCCCGCCGGCTTCGTTCGTCGGGGCAAAGCCCGGGACACCGGGAACAAAATGGACAAACTCTGAACCGATGAACCGCGCCCACGTGTCAGTGCCGCCGCCCTCAGCCAGGGGAATAGTCAGTTTGAGCGTTTCGCCGGCGAAATCTCCGTCTTCCGTCGTGGCCGGCGGGTTGAGCATTCGGCCACCGAAAATTGTGCTCCCTACGCCCAAAGCGGCGAAAAGCCCAACGGCGGTGAGTACGGTCCGGCGGGAGTGCTGCGGTGGCTCTGCTTGCTGGGCCACCGCCGCCAGCTCAGAAGATTGTGCTCCAGGCAAAAGCGTCTCGGCCTCGGGGCGGTTGGAGCTGACCACGATCGTCTCCTTTTCACGATGGTTGGCGGCGACTGTTGTATGGCTGGAATGCGGAAGCGGGAGATGAGCCCGCGCCAGGACGCGCGCCGTGCGGGTTGAGCCGACGACGTCACCCCCGTCGATGCTGCGGCGCCAGGTGGAAATCGTTCCGGCGGGGGTGCGGATGCGAAGGTCTTCGCCCACGGGCATCCGCAAGGCACGTTGAACTATGGTTCCGGGGGTGGCAGCCGCGATGGTCAGTCCAACACTTCCGGTGATTGCGAGGGCCGGATGCGGATTGCCCATCGACAGCATCATGATCTGCACATCGACGTCAGCGTCGTCGTCGGGGCCGACGACAGCGAGCTTGGGGATGGCACGCTCTGCAGTCTCGGGAGAGTCAGCCAAACCCATGGCGACTGCTCCGGCCCGTCGCACGGCGTCCAAGCGTTCGAGTTCGGGGAGAACTTCGACCTGCCAGTCGGTGAAGGAGACAGCGGCCAAACGCGCTGTGTCAGCAGTCACGATGACCAATGGGGCACCGGCGTCAAGCAGGGTGGCTTCCACTTTTTCTGTACCGACCGTGAGCAGATCAACAGGATTGGCGGTCGGCAGCAGTCGCCCGGTGGTGCGGCCAGCCGGATCCACGAAGCCGAGACCGACGGCGGAACCAGGGAACGGGACGCCCGGGATCATGGTGTCCAGGCCTGGAAGCCAGAGACCATTGGGGGGTGGCGACGCGTTGCAGAATGGTCTGGCCGGTGTTGGTGTTCAGGGCGCGGATTATGGTTTCTCCCTGACCCGGCTGCACCCAGCCATTGTCGAGTGCGTACGGTGCGAGGACTGCTGAGCAGTTACCGCAGTTGCTGCCCCAATCGACCTTGCCCTCCTCGATGCCAATCTGAGCGAAGGTGTAGTCAACATCAATTCCAGGCCTGTCGGACTTGGACAGAATAACTGCCTTGCTGGTAGTGGAGGTGGCACCGCCAACGCCGTCGATTTGCCGCGGATCCGGACTGCCGTAAAGCCGGAGCAGCACTTCATCAACCGTGTAGCCGGGCAGCTCGAGTTGCTCTCTTTCGAACACCCAGCACTTGCTGGTACCTCCCCGCATCCAAACTGCAGGAATCATGTGTGTGATCGGTCTCACCTACTCTACGAATCGTGGGCTGGGCATTTCCAATGTGACGACCAGCACGCTCTGTGGATTCGATATTGAATCGCTAGAGGTTGAATTTCCAGTTACAAAAAGTAGACATGGCTTAAGCAGTGCTAAATTTGGGA
>NZ_ANPE02000113.1 GCF_000328305.2 Arthrobacter crystallopoietes BAB-32
CGGCGTTCCTGCGCGCGCCCGAGTCCGGCGCCGCGCCGTTCTACAAGGACGCGCTGCGCACCCTGCGTGGCGCCGGAACGGTGCTCACCCGGGCGTTCTCCGGCCGGGTGGCGCGCGGCGTGGACAATGACTTCATCCAGCGCTTCACCGGCTTTGCCCCCGCGGTGTATCCGCAGGTCAACCAGGTGACCCGGCCGGTGCGGGCCGCGGCGGCCGCCGGGCAGGATGCGCAGTTGATGTCGTTGTGGGCCGGCGTCGGCTACCGGGAAGCCGAGGCCGAGCCGGCCGCAGAGATTGTGCGGAAACTGGCCGCCACCTGAGGGTCAGCCCTGGATGGGGAGGCGCCAGATGGAGTAGTCGGTGTCGCTGACGGCCCGGCGTCCGCCGTTCTCCTCGCGGATCCAGACCAGTCCAACGCCTGGTGCGGTGCGGTCCACGCGGCCGCGGTACTGCACATCGTCGTGGAACCGGGCTTCGATGGCGTCGCCTCGCCGCAGTGCGCCGAGGTGGCGGATGCGGGTGGGTGTCAGGTCGACCAGGGGATCGTGGGCGGCTGCTGTCATAAGGTACCTCCTGTGTCTTGCGGTTAGGGCATCGGGAACCCGGTACAACGGCGCCATGGGGCCAACGCGTAAGGCTGGGAACCTAGCACGAGGGCGGCGATGATATCAGCCGCGAAAAAGCTCTGCCGGAGAGGTTCAGCGGTGGCGCGTGGAGCTCGGGTTACGTTATTGCCAACCGGCGCCCGGCGGAGTTTATTCCGGCAACCGGAAAAGTGTTCACCAACGACGGCGAAACCCGCCCGCCGTGCGGGAACCAGACTGCCGTACTGAGGCCTGATGGGCGCGCGCGAGGGAAAGGGCGGCAGCTGCTTCCGCTGCCGCCAGCGGCGGGAACCGGCACAGGCTGTCCTGCTCCCGCTTCCCGCCGTATTGTCAGCGGACGATGACGTCCTTGGTGCGGTGGTCGTAGTGGAACCGGACCTTGCCGCCGCCATGGTGGAACTCGTGGTTGGCGCCGTCCCGCTGCCCGAAGGCGCCGTAGTTCTCGTCCCACGAGCGGTTGAGTGCTGCCTTGTAGGTGTAGAAGCCGGCCGGCAGGTCGACCTCGAGCTTCCACAGCTGGTCCGCCGGGTCGAGCTGCATCTGCACCTGGTCGAAGTCCGGCTCCCAGTCGGAGGGGCAGCCGAGCACGCCGGCGAAGTTTCCGGCGATGGCGACGGCGTCCGGCTGCGGAACCGCAGGTGCCTGCGGGGCCTTGCTTTCGGCCGGAGCCTCGGCGGTGCTGTGTGCCGGCAGGGCTGCGGGGGCTTCCGGGGCGGGCGGGAGCGCTGCCACCGCGGACTCCGCCACGGCCGGCTTCTTCGCCGCAGCGGTGGCGGCAGCTGCAGACTTGGCGCGCGGCTTGACGGCCTTGGTGGCCGGCAGGGGCGGAACGGGCGTGCCGCTGTTCAGGGCGGCGGCGACCGATGCGCCGTCCGGGAAGGCTGCGGCTGCGGCCAGGCCCTCCTCGGTGATCTTCCAGCCGCCGCGGCCCTTGGTGATCCAGCCGGCCTTGACGAGTTTCGACGTCGCCGTGGTGAGGGCCTTGTGGCCGCGGGGGATGCCGCCGGACAGCAGTTCGCTCTCGCGCGCATCCAGCGGGAAAGCCGCGATGGCCTCGGCGAGGACGGCGCTGCCGCCGGCCGTGGTTCCCTCCTCGTGGGCCTTGGCCAGGCTATCGAGTACTGCCTTCAGACGGTTGTCAATGCTCATGCGTCATTCCCCAACATGCATATGGTGATCACTCGTACAGGTCCAGTTTCGGTCCGCAACTGTTAACAGCGCAGGCGACACCCAGTAAACACTGAGTGTCGCCCGAGGTCCAGCACTGCGGAAATATGGCGGGATGTGTCGTCACGGAAACCTGCCAGCGGCAGGCGCGTACCGCCGTCGTACTTCTAGAAACGGTCCCGCGGGGGCATTTGCTGCAGGGCCCAGGTGTTGCCGTCCGGGTCGCTGAAATAGACGAACCGGCCCCACGGCTGCACATCCACCTCGCTGGCCTCTACGCCGCGGGACAGCAGTTCCTCCCGGGCCGCGGCGGCGTCGTCGACCACGACCTGCAGCCCCTTCTGCGAGCCCGGCTCCATTTCGGTGATGCCGGTGCCCAGCACGATGGAGCAGGCGGAGCCTTTGGGCGTGAGCTGGACGAAGCGCAGGTCCGGGCTGACCTTGTGGTCGTGGTCGGCATGGAACCCGACCTGGTCCACGTAGAATGCTTTCGCGCGGTCAACGTCCGTCACCGGCACGGCGACAAGTTCGAGTTTCCAGTCCATGCGCCCACGCTAGACCTGATGGTCCGGGACCGGAAGGGCGCTGGCATTCTCCTCCTGTCCGCGGGACCAGAGTTCGTAGCCTTCTGCCTTCTCGAACAGCTGGCGCGGGACGGGGCCGTCCGAGGCCAGCCAGAGCAGTTCGGCATCCGGCGAAACGGCGTCCACCCGGCCGCTGCGCACGAGCTTGTCCCGGCGGCGGACCTCCACCAACGTGCCGGGCATCAGATTCCAGTTTTCATGGCGGGACTGCTGCATGGTTCCTCCGCAGGATCGGGTGCAGGGCGGCTTCCAGCATGGCCCAAGCGCCTGAACAGCACCATGGCGGGTGCCGGATGTTCACGGAGAATTTACGGGCCGGTGCGGTTCCGCCGACGTTGGTACATTGGCAGGTGGCCCGGCGAGCGCGCGGGCCGAGCGAGAGGACAGCAGATGCCGTTGGTCGACAACGCCGTGTACGTGGACGGGCGCCGGGCCGCCAGCCCGGCCAGCCTGGACGAGACCTTCGAACTGATGCGGGCCAGCAACGGCATGGCGTGGATCGGGCTGTACCGGCCGGACGCGGCGGATGTGCGGGCCGTGGCCAAGGAGTTCGACCTCCATGAGCTGGCGGTGGAGGATGCGCTCTCGGGCCACCAGCGGGCCAAGCTGGAGCGGTACGGTGCGACCCTCTTTACGGTGCTCCGGCCCGCCCGGTACCTGGACGACGTCGAGAAGGTCGAGTTCGGCGAGCTGCACGTCTTCGTCGGCCCGGACTTCGTACTCACCGTGCGCCACGCAGAGTCGCCCGACCTGGCCAAGGTGCGGCGGCGGATGGAAGCAAGCCCGGAGCTGCTGGCCAAGGGGCCGCACGCGGTTCTGTACGCGCTCCTCGACCAGGTGGTGGACGAGTACGCGCCGGTGGTCGCCGGACTGGAGAACGACATCGACGAGATCGAGGACGAGCTTTTCGGCGGCCATCCGGATGTTTCCCGCCGGATCTACGAACTGCACCGCGAGGTGATCGAATTCCAGCGGGCCACCCAGCCGCTGGACGGGATGCTGGCGCTCCTGGAAAGGGGCGTCGACAAGGACAGCGTGGACGAGGAGCTGCAGAAGCGCCTGCGGGATGTGCACGACCACGTGCTGCGCGTGGTGGACCGGGCCAACGCCTTCCGTGCGCTGCTGCAGAACGCCCTGGAAGTGCACTCGACGCTGGTCGCACAGCGCCAGAACGAGGAGATGAAGCGGCTGACCGAGACCAGCCTGGCGCAGAACGAAGAGGTCAAGCGGATTTCGTCCTGGGCAGCCATCCTGTTCGCCCCGACCCTGGTGGGCGCGGTCTACGGGATGAATTTCGACCACATGCCGGAGCTGGCTTGGGTCTGGGGCTATCCGTTCGCGCTGCTGCTCATGCTGGGCATCGGCGCGGCGTTGTTCGCCGCCTTCAAATGGAAGAAGTGGCTCTAGCCTGGGCTTCGGCCTTCCGGCGGTAGACGGCCAGGAAGGCCGAAATCCGCCGGACGGCTTCCTCGATCTCGTCCACGGACGGCAGGATCACGAAGCGGAAGTGGTCCGGCGCCGGCCAGTGGAACGCCGTGCCGTGGGAGACCAGGATTTTCTGGTCCTCCAGCAGGTCCAGCACGAATTGCTCGTCGTTGACGAACGGGTAGACCTGAGGATCCAGCTTCGGGAACAGGTACATCGCGCCGGCGGCGGGGACGCAGCTGACGCCCGGAATTTCGTTGAGCAGGCGGCACGCCAAATCGCGCTGTTCATGCAGCCGCCCGCCGGGCTTCACCAGGTCGCCGATACTCTGGTAGCCGCCGAGCGAGGTCTGGATGGCATGCTGCGCCGGGACGTTGGCGCACAGCCGCAGTGATGCCAGCAGCTCCAGGGATTCACGGTAGGCAGCGGTGGCGGTCCGGGGGCCGCTGATGGCCACCCAGCCGGCCCGGTAGCCGGGCATCCGGTAGGCCTTCGACAATCCGGAGAACGTCAGCACCGGAAGGTCCGGGGCGACCGAGGCGGTGTGGATGTGGACGGCGCCGTCGTACGTGATCTTCTCGTAGATCTCGTCGGAGAAAAGGACCAGGTCGTGTTCGCGGGCCAGGCGGGCGAACTCTTCCAGGATGTGCCGCGGATAGACGGCGCCGGTGGGGTTGTTCGGGTTGATCAGGACGATGGCCCGGGTCCGGGGAGTGATTTTGGCTGCGACGTCGGCCATATCCGGCCACCAGTTGTTGGCTTCGTCGCACAGGTAGTGGACGGGGGTGCCGCCGCTGAGCGTGACGGAAGCGGTCCACAGCGGGTAGTCCGGCGCGGGGATCAGGACTTGGTCCCCGTTCTCCAGAAAGGCCTGGAGCGTCATGGAAATCAGTTCCGAGACCCCGTTGCCGACGAAGATGTCTTCAACGCCGATCTGCATCAGGCCCTTGGTCTGGTAGTACTGCGAGATTGCCGTCCGGGCCGAGAAGATGCCCTTCGAATCGCTGTAGCCCTGCGCGTCCCGCAGGTGGTGGATCATGTCCACCACGATCGACTCCGGTGCCTCCAGCCCGAAGGGTGCAGGGTCGCCCAGGTTCATCCGGAGGATGCGCTGCCCCTCGGCCTCCATCTTCTTGGCCGCATGCAGGATAGGGCCCCGAAGTTCATACCTGACGTTCTGGAGTTTGCTGGAGTGCTGCATCGGACGCATGGTCCATTTTTTCACACGAGCGGCCGGCCGTTCATGTGGCGTTCATCATGCCTTTGCGCGGTGTTGTGATCCCCGCGCGTCAGTCGGACTCGGTGCCTTCGAAGTCCGACAGCGGCCGGCCGCCGAGGTTGGCCGGGTCGTCGCTGCTGTCGGCTTCCTCGCTGCCCAGGTCATCGCCGAAGTCCACGTCGTTCGCGGCTTCGCCGATCGTGGGAACGTCCGGGGGCACCTGCTCCTCGCCTGCTTCATAGCGGCTTTCGGCCGTTTCGTCCCGCAGCGCCTGTTCGGACATCGGGTCTGTGTGCGCGTCCGGGTTCCCCGCGTCGCCGACGGTGCTGCCTTCCTGCAGGGCCTCGGCGTCACCCTCTACGCGGTCAAGGTCCAGCGTGCCGGCGTCCGCGTCCAGTTCCTCCGGCGGGACGGCGTAGTCGTCCTCGCCGGGAATCGGCGGTTCCTCGCCCGCGATGTGCAGTTCCGGGTCGGGAAGATTCTGTTCGCTCATTTGGCCAGCGTACTGAGCGTTACGAACGTGAACCAGAGCTTCAGCATGATCCGAGGTGGTGGCCGAGGGTGAACTCAGCCACAATGGCAGCCTGTGGATCCGCAGCAGGCAGGAGGACAGCTGATGGCCGGGTTTGCTCCGAAGACAGCGATCGTGACCGGATCGGATTCCGGTATTGGACGTGCCACCGCCGCGGCGCTGGCACGAGCCGGGATGGATGTGGGCATTACCTGGCACACCGACCAGGAGGGAGCGGAACGGACTGCCCGGGAAGTGCGGTCCCTGGGCCGCCGCGCGGTGGTTGCGCAGCTGGACACCACGGACCTGCCTGGCTGCGCCGCCGTCGTCGAGCGCCTCGCACAGGAACTGGGCGGGCTGGACGTGTTCGTCAATAATTCCGGCACCGGCGCCAACGAGAAGTTCCTCGAAACGAGCTATGAGACGTGGCGGAAGGTCGTGGCCACCGACCTCGACGGTGCGTTCGTATGCATCCAGCGGGCGGCGCAGCTGATGGCGGACCAGGGCCAGGGCGGCCGGATCATTGCCGTGACCAGCGTCCACGAGCACCAGCCGCGGGTGGGTTCGGCGGCCTACGATGCCGCGAAGCACGGACTGGGCGGACTCATCAAGACCATCGCGCTGGAGTTGGCCGAGCACGGCATCACCGCCAACTCGGTGGCGCCGGGCGAGATTGCCACGCCGATGACCGGCCAGACGGACGAGGATCCGCACGAGCACGCACGGCCCGGCATTCCCCTGAACCGGCCCGGGGACGCGCGCGAAGTTGCCGCCGTGATTGCCTTCCTCGCGTCCCCGGATGCCGCCTATGTCAACGGTGCCTCCTGGGCCGTTGACGGCGGCATGCTGCAGATGGGCCCGCAGGCCGGCAGCCATCTGACCAGCAACGACTGGCGGCGCGGCTGAGCTGCCTGCCGCTGCCGGCCCCGCAGCTCAGAGGAACTTGTCCGGCGTCAGCGGCAGGTCGCGCACCCGGACGCCGGTGGCATGGTAGGCCGCGTTGGCGATGGCCGCGGCGGCGCCGACGATCCCGATCTCGCCGATGCCCCGCGAACCGAGCGGACCGGCGTGCTCGTCGACTTCGTCGAGCCAGATGGCGTCCACGTCGAGGATGTCCGCGTTGACCGGAATGTGGTACTCGGCGAAGTCGTGGTTGACGATCATGCCGAACCGGGGGTCCATGACGCTGTGCTCGTGGAGGGCCATGCCAAGTCCCATGGTCATGCCGCCGATGAACTGGGAGCGGGCCGTGCGCGGGTTGATGATGCGCCCGGCGGAGAAGACTCCGAGCATGCGGGAGACCCGGATGTCGCCGGTGCAGCGGTGGACCTGGACTTCGGCGAACTGGGCGCCGAAGGAGTGCAGGGCGTACTCGTCGGCCGCCGGATTCTTCGGTGCCGCGTCTTCGACCTCGGCGCCGTCCTCCGGATCCGTGCCGTACTTGTTCCGGAACGTCCCGGCGGCCGTGGCAATCGCGGT
Organism: Arthrobacter crystallopoietes BAB-32; assembly: GCF_000328305.2. GTDB lineage: Bacteria > Actinomycetota > Actinomycetes > Actinomycetales > Micrococcaceae > Crystallibacter > Crystallibacter crystallopoietes_A. The sequence goes on from NZ_ANPE02000113.1 coordinate 6,991, forward strand.
GCCCCAGCTGGACAGCCCGGTGGAACCGCCGGCCACGCTGGCTTTGGGCAGCGCGGTGTCGCCGATGTCCAGCCGGACGGCGTGGACCGGGACGCCCAGGGCGTCGGCGGCGACCTGGCTCAGCACGGTCCAGGTGCCGGTGCCCAGATCGACGGCCCCGATCGAGACCTGGTAGCCGCCCTCGGAGGTGAACCGGATCCTGGCGACGGAGCCGGGCTGGCGCCGGGCCGGATAGGTGGAGCTGGCCACGCCGGTCCCGATCAGCCAGTCCCCGTCGAGCCTGGTGCGGGGACGATGGTCGCGCTGCTCCCACCCGAAGCGCCGGGCGCCCTCACGCAGGCAGGCGACGAGATGGCGGTTGGCGAAGGGCCGCCCGGATTCCGGGTCCGCCGTCGGCTCATTGCGGATCCGCACTTCAATCGGATCGAGGCCGCAGGCTTCGGCCAGCTCGTCCATGGCGACCTCGGGCCCGAACATGCCGGCATTCGCCGGGCGCGCGCATCCAGGACGGGACCGGGACGTCGAGCCGGGCGAGGCGGTGGCTCGTGCTCCGGTTGGCCGCGGCGTACATCATGCGCGTCGGCACCGCCGATTGTTCGGCGAATTCCTTGATTTTCGACGTCTGCTCGACCACGTCGTGGGTGATGGCGGTCAGCCGGCCCTCCGCGTCCGCGCCCAGCCGGACGCGCTGGATGGTCGGTGTGCGGTATCCCGCCACGAAGAACATCTGCTGGCGGGTCAGCGCGAGCTTGACCGGCCGGCCGCCGCTGAGCCTGGAGGCCATGGCGGCGAGCACCACGTGGGCGTGCGGCAGTCCCTTGGACCCGAAGCCGCCGCCCACGTGCGGGGCGGTGACATGGACCTGCCCGCGCTCCAGGCCGAAGACCGGGGCGAGGGTGCGGCGGACCTGGTGGACGCCCTGGGTCGAGTCGTAGAGGTGCAGCCCGGAATCCGTCCACTGCGCCACCGTGGTGTGCGGCTCCATCGGATTGTTGTGCTCGGGGGGAGTTGTATAGGTCTGGTCAATAACGACGGCGGCGCCCGCCAGGGCTTCTTCGGCATCGCCCTGTGCGGTGTCAGTGGGGAAGCCCGCGTTGACTTCGTCGGGGACATCGAGGTCATCCCGCTCCGCACCGAACCTGGCATCATGGTCGGCCTGGTCGTAAACGACCGTGACCAGCCCCGCGGCTTCGCGGGCGATCTCCGGGGTCTCGGCGACGACGCCGCCGATGAACTGGCCGCGGAATCCGACGGCATCCGACTGCAGGATGGCGAGCTCGGCGTCGGAAGTATCGGCCAGCCGGGGAGCATTCCACGGTGTCAGGACGGCGATGGTTCCGTCCAGCGCTTCTGCCGCCGAGACGTCCATGGAGGTGACCCGGCCGAGGGCGATGGTGGACTGGATGGGATGCAGGTAGGCAGGCTGCTCCACTTGCTGTTCCCAGGCGTACCGGGCAGTGCCGGTGACCTTGGCGGGACCGTCCAGCCGTTCCAGGCTGCTGCCCATCGCGCGGGCTTCCAGGGGGGCGGTCATGAGGACTCCTGCGTCAGATCGTGCAGCACCGAGACCAGGGCGTTGCTGACCATGGGGACTTTGAAGGCGTTGTCCGCCCGGGTGCTGGCCGCTGCCAGCTCCGCCTCCGCCGCCCGGCGGAAACTGTCCTGCGTCGCCGGGGCCCCCTGCAGCGCCGCCTCGGCCAGGGCTGCCCGCCAAGGCTTGTGGGCGACCCCGCCCAAGGCGATGCGCGCCTGGCGGATGACGGGAACGGAACCCGCATTGCCGCCGTCGTCCTCCAGCTCCACCGCGGCGGCCACGGAAACCAAGGCAAAGGCGTACGATGCCCGGTCCCGGACCTTGCGGTAGGTCGAGCGCCGCGCCCAGGGCAGCGGAGGCAGCAGGACGGACGTGATCAGGTCACCGTGGTCCAGCACGGTGTCGCGGTCAGGACGGTCGCCGGGCAGGCGGTGGAGGTCAGCGACCGCCAGGGTGCGCTCGCCGGCGGGGCCGTGGACGACGACGGAAGCGTCCAAGGCGGCAAGGGCGCAGGCCATGTCCGACGGATGGACCGCGATGCAGTCAGGGGAGGCGCCCAGGATGGCGTGGTAGCGGGCGTAGCCCTCCCGTGCGGAGCAGCCGGAGCCGGGGGTCCGCTTGTTGCACGGCGTGCTGGCGTCCTGGAAGTAGACGCAGCGGGTGCGCTGCAGGAGGTTTCCGCCGGTGGTGGCCATGTTCCGCAGTTGGCCGGAGGCGCCCGAGAGCAGGGCCTGGGACAGCACCGGGTAGCGGCTGCGGACGAGCGGATGGGCCGCGAGGTCGCTGTTGCGGACGTTGGCGCCGATGCGCAGGCCGCCGTCGCCGGTTTCGGCCACGTCGTCCAGCTGGAGGGAAGTGATGTCGACGAGCAGGTCCGGGGACGCGATGCCCAGTTTCATGTGGTCGACGAGGTTGGTGCCGCCGGCCAGGAAGGCAGCCTGGGGATTGCCCGCGATTTCCGCGACGGCGCCGTCGACGGTGGTGGCTCGCCGGTAGTCGAAGGGCTTCATACGTCCGGTCCTGCCGTCGAGACCTGGCGGATGGCAGCAACGATGTTGGCGTAGGCCCCGCAGCGGCAGAGGTTGCCGCTCATGCGTTCGCGGATTTCGTCCTCGTCCAGGGTGGTTGCGGCGTTCGCTGGAGGGCCGGCGGCCGTGACGGCGCTGGGCTGGCCCGCCGCGGCCTCGGCGAGCATGCCGACCGCCGAACAGATCTGGCCGGGCGTGCAGTAGCCGCATTGGAAGGCGTCCTGGTCGAGGAAGGCCTGCTGGACGGGGTGGAGGGTTTCGCCGTCGGCCAGGCCGGCCGCCGTGGTGACTTCCGCGCCGTCCTGCGCCACGGCGAAAATGAGGCAGGAGTTGACGCGCCGGCCGTCCAGCAGCACGGTGCAGGCACCGCACTGGCCGTGGTCACAGCCCTTCTTCGGGGCGGTCACTGCGAGCCGGTCGCGCAGTGCGTCGAGCAGGGTGGTACGGGTGTCAACGGTGACGGTGCGCCGGCTGCCGTCGACGTCCAGGGTGATTTCGGCTTCCATCGGTTGCCTCCGCAGGCAGGGGCCATTTGCCTGCAACCTATCCCACGGCCGGTTCGCCGACAACCGTCCCGGAGGTATTGCTGAAGGCAACACGCTCCCGGGCGGCCTTGTCGCCCGGGAGGATCAGTCCTCGAAGTGGGTGTTGGGCGAGGTTCCGCCGAGGTTGGCGACGACGCCGGCAGCGACATCGCGGAGCTTGACGTTCCGGCTGGTGGAGGCGGCCTTGAGGATGTTGAAGGCCTCCTCCTGGCTGCAGCGGTTCTGCCCCATGATGATGCCGACTGCCAGGTCGATCGTGGTCCGCGATTCCAGCGCGCTTTTCAGGTGGGAGGCAGTATCCGCATATTTGGCAACGCGGAGGGCAAGCTGCAGGGCGCGCGAGGCCTGCGCGGCGTAGCCCTCCGCCGTGCGGGCTGTTTCTCCGGTGAAGGCTCCGGGCTGCCGGGCGTAGAAGTTCAAAGCCGCGCCCGCGCCGCCGCCGGACTCGAGCAGGAGCGGCACGCCCATCATCGAGTAGAAGCCGTGTCCGACGACGGCGCTGAAGTAGTCGGGCCAGCGGTCATCGGTGCGGGCGTCATGCACGATGGTCGTTGTCCCGGTGTCGATGGCCGCCAGGCACGGTCCCTTGTCGAAGCCGTACTGGATTTCGTCCAGTTGGTGCGCGATGGGCCCGCTGTTGGCGACGGTCACCGCGTGCTTCTCGCGTTTGAGCGTGACCCCGCAGTGCACTTCAATGTGTCCGCCGAGGATGCGGGTGGAGTAGACCGCCAGTTCATCCAGGAAACGGTCCACGTCGTCGTGATGCAGGATCATCTCCTGCAGCTCTTCGGCTACGGATGCCGTGCTGCCGTCTTCGCTCATGCGCTCCAGTTTAGGCGGCGGGGCGATGGCCTGTGGAAGGCCGGAGTCAGCGATCCCGGTAGTCCGTGTGCCCGTAGGCATACCGCAGGTCGCGGCCGTCATTGACCAGGCCGAGCGCCTTGTCGTTGAGCTTGCGGCACTGGCGGTCGTCGCGCGCGGGCAATTGCAATGTCTCCTCGGCTTTGATGCCGGCCTGGAGCTGGCGGCCGCGCTCGATTTCGGCGTCGATTTCGCCGCCCAAGAGCAGTACCACGTTCATGATCCAGATCCACAGCAGCAGGACGATCACGCCGCCGATGGTGCCGTAGGTGGCGTTGTAGTTGCCGAAGTTGGCAACGTAGAACCCGAAGCCGGCGGTGGCCAGCGCCATGACGATGATGGCGACGAGGGCGCCGATGCTGATCCACCGGAACTTCGGCTGCTTGACGTTGGGCGTGGCGTAGTAGAGCAGCGCGATCATGAAAATGACCAGCAGCACCAGGACGGGCCACTTGGCGATGTTCCAGACCATGAGGGCGGTGTCGCCGAGGCCGATCATATTGCCTAGTGTCTGCGCGAAGCCTCCGGAGAGAATGAGGACCAGCATCATAATCACGACGACGATCACGAGCGTGAGCGTCACGCCGAGCATGACCGGGTACAGCTTCCAGAACGGGCGGCCTTCGTCGACGTCGTACATGGTGTTCATGGCCCGGCCGAAGGCGCGCACGTAGCCGGAGGCGGTCCAGATGGCGCCGATGATACCGGTGGCGAGAGCGAGGCCGGCTCCCGTGCCGCTGGTCAGCTGGTTGATCGGCCCTTCAATCAGGCCGAGGGCGTCCGCCGGCGCGCCGAGCCGCTCCAGCAGTTCGATGATGGTGCGCGTGGTGGCCTCGCCCTGGCCGACGATGCCGAGGATCGAGACGACGGCGAGCAGGCCGGGGAAGATGGACAGCACGGCGTAGTAGGTCATCGCGGCGGCGAGGTCAGTGCACTTGTCCGCGCTGAACTCCCGCAGGGTGCGTTTGAGGATATAGCGCCAGGACCGCCCCTTGATGTCCGTCGGGGAGTCGGGCTTGCGCGGGCTGTCCGGGGCGGGCTGCGGCCGCTTCTCCTGGTTCTGTTGGATGGACATGGTCACCTGTTCCTGTTCTGTGTCAGCGGTCCAGCCGGTGGTAGGCCGAACCGAAATGCACGAGCGGGTCGAGCGCGTCCTGGCCGGTGGCGAGGGTGCCCATGGCGCGGACTTCGCCGATCACCAGCAGATGGGTCGCCGCCGCGTGGACGGCAACGGTTTCCGCTTCGAAGAAGGCCAGCGCGTCATCGATGATGGCGGCCGAGGAGACCTGTCCGCGGCGGAAGGGTACCTGGGCCAGCAGTCCCTCCAGCGGGGTGCCGGGGCTGGCGAGCCAGTTGGCGGTGCCCTGCTGGCTGCTGGTCAGCAGGCTCAGCGCCCAGTAGCGGCTGGTGGAGACGGCCTCGCCTATGCGCGATTCGCCGTAGAGGCTGACGAGGATGGTGGGTGGGTCATAGGAGACCGACAGCCAGCCGGTTACGGTAGCGGCATAGTCGCGTCCGCGGACAACGGTGGAAACAACTGCGACGCCGGCAGCCGCGTTGGCGCTGAGCGTGCGGTACCGGTCCATGTCGTCCTGGCTTGGCAGGCCGGACTGGAGCCGGTACGTGGTCGGCGCTTGCGCGATTTCCATGGCACCATCGTGCCACGGGCCGCTGGACGGGGGACCGGGCAGGGGTGAATCGGTGGTGACTTTGGCAACCAAAGCCGCCCTCCGCCGTCGTGCTTTGCTATGTTTTTCCGCAAGGACCCCGCTTCGGGTCCTCCGGACGAGGGATCAGTACCCGGCGCGCGACAAGACTGGCCATGAGGTTATCGATGGAATGGATAATTCTGATCCTGTCGGGCGTCCTGGAGGCGGTGTGGGCGACGGCGCTGGGCATGTCGCGGAACTTCCGCAGGCTGTGGCCGACGGTCGTTTTCTTTGTTGCGATGTCCGTGAGCATGGCCGGCCTGGCGTACGCGATGACGGCGATTCCCGTCGGCACCGCCTACGCCGTGTGGGTGGGCATCGGCGCCGTGCTGACCGCCGCCTACGCGATGGTTTTCGGCGGTGAGCGCGCCTCGCTGGCCAAGGTGCTGCTGTTGCTGGGCATCATCGGCTGTGTGGTCGGCCTGAAGGCGGTGGGCTAGTCGTGCATTGGGCAATCCTGATCATCAGCGCCGTGCTGGAAGCCGTGTGGGCCACGGCGCTGGATTACTCGCAGGGGTTTTCCCGCCCGGGAGCGACGGCGGTCTTCCTCGTCGCCGTGGTCTTGAGCATGGCCGGGCTCGGTTATGCCATGCGCGGGATCGGCATCGGTACGGCCTATGCGGTGTGGACCGGTCTGGGCGCGGTGCTGACCGTGCTCTATTCCGTGCTGTTCTCCGGCGAACCGGCAGGTGTCTTGAAGATGCTGTTCCTGGCGGGCATTATCGGCTGTGTCATCGGGCTGAAGCTCGTGGACGGCAAGGACGAGCAGAGCGATGGTGGGGCCGAGCGGCCCGGCGCGACGGCGGAAACACGCGGCAAGCAGGCCTGAGCGCGAGGAGCGGCTGCTTCTGCTGCTTATACCTTCTTCTCCCCGGGTAGGAGAAGATTTCCGGCCGGATTTTTTCCAAAAAGTTGTTGCTATGTAAGCATGCTTATGTTTCGCTGGGGTGGAGACGCCGGGCTTTGGGCCTGGAACCGCTGACCAGAGAGTGGATGCCTCATGATGCCTTCCGCGAACCACCGAACGACGCTCTTCCGCCAGGCCCGCTCGGCCAAGGGATCCCTGCGGAGGGCCCTGGAAGAGGAACTTGTCCTGGGCCATCTGGACATCGCGGAGACCGCCGCGAAGGGGTACGCCGGCGCCGGCCGGGACCTGGAGGACCTGAAGCAGGTGGCGCGGATGGGCCTGCTCAAGGCGGTGCGCGGTTTTGATCCCGAGCGCGGCACGGATTTCCCCGCCTACGCCGTGCCGACGGTGACCGGAGAACTCAAACGCTACCTGCGCGACAACTGCTGGGTGGTGCGCCCGCCGCGCCGGCTGCAGGAGCTGCGGACCGTGGCGGCCAAGGCCATTCCGGAACTCGCGCAGCGGCTGGGCCGTGAGCCCTCGCTGGCGGAACTCGGCGGCGAACTCGGCGAGGATCCGCAGCTCGTGGGCGAGGCACTGAACTGCCAGAGCAGCCTCCGGCCGGAATCCCTGGAGGCGGCCCAGGACGGGCGCACGCTGGCGGATTCGCTGGGCGGCGCCGACCACCGGCTCGACCGTGCCGAGGAACTGCTGATGCTGCGCGGCGCGATCCGCGAGCTGGCGCCGCGCGAACAGTTGCTCCTCTACTACCGCTATTTCGAGGAGGAGTCCCAGCAGCGCGTCGGGGAGCGGGTCGGGATGACGCAGATGCAGGTGTCGCGGGCGTTGGCGCGGATCCTGGTGCGGCTGCAGCGGCGGCTGCTCGGCGAGCCCGAAGGGGTGCCGGTCCGCCGGCTGCGCACGGCTTAGGATTCGGTGCGGATGGCCGGTTCCGGGGCAAGGATGCCGGTACCGGGCCTGGCGCCAAGGCCGGCGAGTGCTTCCAGCACGTCGTCCACCGTGACGGCCAGGAGGGCCGGATCCGGCTCACTGGAGAAGGTGTCGCCGAGCCGCCGGGACTCGTCCGTGAGCACGATGTGCGGGCCGGGCGGCGGACCCCATTCGGCCACCGGGGCCGGACCGAACATGACCACCGAGGGCCGCGCGTAGGCCGAGGCCAGATGCGCCGCCCCGGTATCCGCCGAGACCACGACGGCGGCGTCGGCGATGACCGCGGCGAACTGGGCCAGTGAATATTCGCCGGCCACGACGCTGTCCGGACCGAAGCCGGCCAGCGCTGCGACTTCCAATGCGCGCGGCCGCTCCCGCGCGCTTCCGGTGAAGACGACGTCATGCCCGGCCAGGGCCAGTTCACGGGCGACGGCGGCAAACCGGTCAGCGGGCCAGAGCCGGCTTCCGTAGGCGGCGCCTACGTGCAGCACGGCGGCGCCCGGGCGGCTGGTGGGCTGGGCGGGGCGGTGGAGCCGGTAGTCCAACGGATCGGCCGGGATGCCGTGCCATTCCAGCAGCCGGGCCCAGCGGTCGCGTTCGTGCAGGCCGTCCGGCCAGGCCGGGCCGTCCCAGCCGGGGGAGGAATGGCCGATGCGCCGGGCGGGCTGCAGCGCCTCGATCCGGCCCCTGCTTTCCGCCCCGTTGCCATGCAGGTTGACCGCGACATCCACCCGGCCCGGAGCCAGCCCGATGGGGACATCGAGCCCGTGGGTGTCCAGCAGGTCATCCACCGAGCCGACCAGTTCCATCATCGGACGCAGCCAGCCTTGGGCGGCATACAGGATCCGGTGGTCCGGAAACGCCCGGCGCAGGGCGCGCAGGGCCGGCACGGCCACCAGCAGGTCGCCGAGCTTCAGCGCCCGCAGCACCAGCAGTTCGGGCCGGCCGTCCGGCGCCAGTCCATCGGGAACCGCTTCCAAGCCTTGTTCTTCCAGCATGGCTTCATCCTGCCAGAGCTGCCCGGGACGCGGCATGGCCACGCTCGGATCGGGTGCGGATCTGGCGCAGGGAGAAGGAGCCTGCGTACCGGAATCCGCCGGACGGCGGTTTCCAGCCGGAGAAAAGAAGTCGGTGCTGAAGTGTTTAGCCGCGCGTCGGGGCGGGAACAGTGCTGGTATGACACTTGAGGCCCTGCTCCCGCCGCGGGCCGTCCTGTTCGACCGGGACGGAACGCTGGTTGTCGACGTGCCCTACAACCACGACCCCGACCTGGTCCGCCCGATGCCCGGCGCCCGCGAGGTCCTGGACGCCATCCGCGCGGCCGGGTTGCCGTGCGGGGTGCTGACCAACCAGTCCGGCATCGCGCGCGGGCTGCTGGACCGCGGCCAGGTGGACGCCGTGAACGCCCGGGTGGAGGAGCTGCTCGGCCCGTTCGATATGTGGGAGGTCTGCCCGCACGGACCTGCCGATGGCTGTGCCTGCCGCAAGCCGCAGCCGGGCATGGTCCGGCAGGCGTGCGAGCGGCTCGGACTGCAGCCGCGGGAAGTGGCCTTCATCGGGGACATCGGCGCAGATGTGGAAGCGGCGGCGGCTGCCGGCGCGCGCGGCGTGCTGGTGCCCACGCCCATTACCCGGGCGGAGGAAGTCGAGGCGGCGACCTTGGTTGCGCCGGATCTTGCCGCGGCACTCGAGCTGCTGTTCGGCGCCGAGCTGCCGGTCCGGCGGGACGCGGCTCCCCGGGACGTTGATGAGGAAAGCGGCGCGCTGCAGGCAGCGGACGGTCCCGGAGGCGGCCGGTGAGCCGCGTGCTGGTGGCGCGGCTGGACAGCGCCGGCGACGTGC
>NZ_ANPE02000112.1 GCF_000328305.2 Arthrobacter crystallopoietes BAB-32
CGCGCAAGCCGGCTGCTATTGCCCGGCCGGCGCACCTGCGGCCAGGTTCTCCAGCTTGTCCGGATTTCGCACCAAGTAGACGCCGGTGACCTTGCCGCCGTCGACATGGATCATGGCGGCCACATCGAGCCGAGGGCCGCTGAAAATCAGCAGGCCAGGCATGTTATTGAGACTGCAGGACTCGACGCGCATGTCCGGAAGCGGTTTCGACTGGAGGCCGAGCAGGAAACGGGCCACTCGCTCTGCCCCCTGCACAGGCCGGCGCGCGGCACTGACCTTGCCTCCGCCGTCGGAGATCAGGACCGCGCCGGGAGCGAGCAGGTCCATGAGGGACTGCAGGTCGCCGCCGAGAGTTGCCGAGATAAAACGGTTCGCGACTTGGCGCTGCTGTGCGGCATCGACGTCGAACCGGGGCTGCCGGTCGCGGACGTGTTCCTTGGCCCGGTGGGCGAGCTGGCGGACCGCCGCGGTCGACTTGCCGGTGGCATCAGCGATGTCGGTGTAGGGGAAGTCGAAGACCTCCCGCAGCACGAAGACGGCACGTTCATCCGGGGTGAGGGACTCGAGCACCACCAGCATGGCCATGGAGAGCGCTTCGCCAAGCACCGCGTCCTCGGCCACGTCCGGTCCGGTAAGGATCGGCTCGGGCAGCCACGGCCCAACGTAGTCCTCGCGCCGCCGCTGTGCGGAACGGAGCGAGTTCAGCGCCGTGCGGGTCACGACCGAGGCGAGATACGCACGCGGGTTCTGGACGTCGTCGTCCCTCACCTGGGCCCATTTCAAGTAGCTGTCCTGGACTACATCCTCGGCGTCCGTCGCCGTGCCGGTGATCTCGTAGGCGATGGTGAAGAGCAGCGTACGGTGCTCTTCGAACGCGTCGGCGGACCCCATTTAGCGCGCCTCCGCCAATTGCGGCTCCGCGGCCGGACGAGGACCCTTCGGCCAGCCGTAGGAGCCGCCGCGCGCCTCTTTCCGGATCCACGACAGCGTCATGCGGCACACCTGTTCCTTCACCATGGCCCCCATCCTTCCGCGCAGCGCCAGCGGACGCGGCCGATCATCGGCATGTACCGCCTGGACCAGCCCGGCCGACCGGCCGAGGCTGATGCACCTCAGAATAAATCCGACTGAAAGTTCCAGGGGCGTGCGCTGCTGCAGGTTAGCGGCGATGTTGTCCGCGGCGTGCGCTCCCATCGGCATCGCAACCGCACAGGCCATGCGCAGGTGCGCGCCGATCGACGCCGCGGCCAGGACGCCATCCCCGGCGCCGAAGATGTGCGGGTGTCCGGGGACGGCCAGGGTTTCATCCACCAGCAGCCGACCTTGGGGATCAGTGGGCAGGCCGCTGTTGCGGGCCAGGTCCGGAGTGCTGAAACCAGCGGTCCACACGGTGCAGTCACCTGGCAGGATGGCGCCCGACGACGTCCGCAGGTGCCTCCCATCCGCATGTTCCACTTCGGTCCGGTCCATAATTTCGACGCCGAGACTTGCCAGCCGGCTCCGCAGCGCCTGCTGCCCGCCCCTGGAAAGATCTGCCCCAACGGTTCCGCGCGAAACGAGCCTGACTATCAGCCGAGGGTGCTTCTCCGCGATTTCAGACGCTGCTTCGATTCCCGTCAGTCCGCCGCCCACTACATTGACCACCGCACCGGTAGCCAGCCCCTCGAGTCCAGCACGCAGCCGGCCGGCCGACTCGGTGTCCTGCAAGCTGTAATCGGCCCCGGCGCTGGGTGCGGACGCACTGCCGGCTGCATACAGCAGGGTGTCGTAGCTCAGCGGCTCACGGCCGTCAGCGAAATGAATGGTCTGCTCAACCGGATCGATCAGCGCCGCCGTGCCGACAACGAGCGCCACCTTCGGGTGGAGCAGCGATGCGAGCGGCACTGCGGCCGATTCCCGGGTCCCCGTGGCCACCTGGTGCAGCCGGATGCGTTCCACGAAGTCTGGGCGGGGGTTGATGATCTGCACAGCGACGAGCGCGGCCAGAGCCCTGTTGGCTGCCAGCCGGTTCGCCGCCAGCACTCCTGCATAGCCCGCTCCGATAATGACTACTCGATGTCCAGCCACGACAAACTCCTTCGCCCGAAACGATCTGATGTTCATAAGACACCGGCCGTCCCGCATTTGTGACATGATCGGCGGCATGGAGCCCTTGAGCAGCCGCATCCTTCTTCGTCCCGCCGACCCGGGCAAGAGCCAGGCCTTCTACCGGGATACCCTCAGCCTGGCCGTCTACCGCGAATTCGGTGACCCGGAGAATCCCGGCCTGGTCTTTTTCCTGGGCAACGGCATGCTCGAGGTGTCCGGCCAGCGTGACGCCGAAGGGCCGGGCCGGATGGAGCTGTGGATCCAGGTCCGGGATGTGCAGGCCGAACACCGCCGGCTTCAGGACGCCGGCGTCCCGATCCTCCGCGCACCGCAGCAGGAGCCTTGGGGGCTGATCGAAATGTGGATCGCCGACCCCGACGGCGTGCGCATCGTCCTCGTCGAAATCCCGGCCGACCATCCCCTCCGCCGCGACCAGCGTCCGCTCGGTGGCAGTTGAGCGACTCTGCCGGCGGACGCGTGCACCAACGCCTGAAGGCGGACTATCCGGCTCGCCTGCGTCAGCCGTCCCGCTGACGCAGCCACCAGGAGGACCAGCGAATCGGTCCATGCGCGAATAGCAGCGCTCAGGGTTCGGCAAGGGGCAGGATCAGGGGAGTTCCCGATCCGGAGCAGCCGCTGCCGCTCCTAACCTGAGCTCGTGTCCACAACAACCCTGAACCCGCGCAGCCTCACCTCGTTCCTCTACCGCACTTGGCAGGGACTGTCCGCCCCCGCCAAAGTCCTCACCGCCGTCGGACTTCTCATGTTCGCCTCAGCCGCCTTCCACGCCGTGGTGTTCCTGCTCTCCGGCACCGCGTGGGAAGGTCCGGTTTCCTGGCGCAAGCCGATCACCTTCGGCCTGTCCCTTGGCCTCACCGCGATCACGATCGCCCTGGTCGAAGCCCGCCTGCGCCTGTGGCGGTGGGTCTCCTGGGCACTCCTGGGGACCATCGCCGTCGTCACGCTGGTCGAGGACTTCCTGATCACCATGCAGGTCTGGCGGGGCGTGCCCTCGCACTTCAACATCGGCACGCCCTTCGACGCGGCCGTGTTCTCACTCATGGGCCAGACCGTCGCCGTGTTCGCGCTCGTCCTCACCGTGCTGGCGATCCTGACCTTCACGTCAGCGAAACCCGGTGCCTCGGCCCTCACCCTGACCATCCGCGCCGGCATGGTCCTGTTGATCGCCGGCCAGGTCCTCGGGGCGGCGATCATCGCAGCCGGCACGCCCGCGATGGTTTCCGGCGACGAGGCAGCCCTGTTCGGCCCGCACGGCGTCATGGCCGGTGCCGCCGGGGTCCTGAAGTCCCCGCACGCCGTCGCCCTGCACGCCGTCCAGGTGCTTCCGCTGCTCGGCTGGCTGGTCCAGCAGGTGCCGTGGAGTGAAGTACGACGGCGGCGGGCCGCCTGGAGCGCGACCGCAGGCTATTCGCTGGTGCTCGCCGTGAGCATTTTCCAGGCCTACACCGGCCAGGCGCAGTTCATGCTCGGCATCCCCGCCCTGCTTGCAGCGCTCGCCGGAACAGTGCTGATTGCTGTGCCCTATGTTCAGGTCGGCCGGCGCCTCATTCGCCGCCAGCCGGCAGCGCTGGACCGGCCGTCCACGCCTGCATTCTAAACCGTGCCGTTTCCCCGGCTGGGCTCAGGGCATCCTGTCCTCAGCCGGGGAACGGCACGTTCGGCACATCCGGCTTGCCGTCGTGGTCGCTGTCCCCGTACGCCTTCATGGCCAGATCGTCCGCCGTTTTCTCATTCCCCTGAACCGGAATGCGCCCCTCATGGACTTCCTTTCCATGCTTGGGCTTCGCCTGACCGGTGTCCTTATCTTTGTGCCGGAAGATCGACATCTCCTGCTCCTTCCCCATCGTGAAGCGGATGCTGGATGGCCTTGTCTGTCCAAGGTACGCCTGCCCCGACGGGAAAGCGACAGATCCGTGAGAGGTACCAGGACCCTCCGCTGCCATGGCACTGAGTACGGCTCATCGCCACTTACGGCGGTCGCAGGTAAGGTGCCGGGCCACCGCCTGCCGGTGAACGTCGTCGTTTGATTCCTGCCCGGACACCAGCGGTGATGCACGTGAGTTTTGGTTTGGCGTTAGCTTTCCCTGCTCTGTATGCCTTCAAGATCCGCTGGAATAGCTTTGGGGTCAGTGGCCATCTCATAGAGGGTTTCGAAACGCTCTGTAATCCTCTCGACATCTTCGTCGGTGATGTTTATGGCCGCTGAGCGGTTCTTCAGAATCATTATCAACTCGCGTTCCGGCCAAAAGAGCCGGTCTAAGTACGTATTGAAGCGCCGGTCGCTCGCAGCAGTATATGCCAAGAGATCTTTAGGGTCGGTCGAGCGCCGCCCAATGCGTATTTCGACGTCGACATCCCCGAGTGGGTCTATGTCTCGGTCGATGTAACTACCGAAAATGCGCAGCCGCTCCACGTATAGAAGTTTTCCTGGGTCGGCGTTGTACTTCTCGGTCCTCTCCAGCAGTCCTGCAACCAGACGATCAGCGGTACGGCGGGTGATTGGCTTGGCGAAGCTCGCCATCGCTACTGCATTACCGGAAATGGTCGTGATCCACCAGGTCTCTCCGTCACTGCCAACGCTGACCTCTTCCAGGTAACCGTTTTTGGCAAGCCGTTCGAACACGGTTTCCGGCTCGTCAACACCCGCTTCCCGAAGCAGCTCATGGCCTCGGATTTCAGGCTGTTCTGTTGATTGATATAGCCGGAGCAAGTCGCGAGCCAGCGGAGCTGGCAGCCCTGCGACATCATCGGTCTTCCTCAGCCTCATGCCCACCCCAGTAATTGAACTATTGTCCGTTGTGAGTCCCCATTGCTTTCTCCAAAGAAAGACGTGCGGAGTGCTGGGGAATTCGTCTTGCGAGTACTAATCTATCCGCGCTGAGTAGCGATTTTCTGTCAGGCTGCTGACGGCCGTAGTTCGAATTCACGTCGATCAACCCAAATACGTCTGCTTCAGTTCGGCGCTTACGGCGTGCGCAGCGGGAGCAAGGACTTCGAGGACTGGAGCGGCGCGGAACCCTTCAGTGGGGACGACGACGGATAACGAGGCTACGGCATGCCCGTAGGGACCCTTGATCGGGACGGCGACGGCGGTGGCATCAGGGTGGATATAACCGAGGGTAACGGCATGTCCTTCGCGCCGGACTTTTGCCAACAGACGCCGTAAATCTGCCGTGCTCATCTGCGGTTCAACCGAGAACCGGGGACGGGGCGATCCCAACATTTCCTCCTGTTTGCCAGCTGGAGCGTCCGCGGCGAGGACGATTCCACTGGAGGTGGCATACCAGGGGATGCGTCCGCCGACCATGGTCCAGTTGACTACGGACTCTGGCGCGGACAGACGCTCCAGATAGAGGACTTCGCCGCCTTGAAGGATGCCGAGTTGGGCGTGCTGCTCCAAACGGTTGCGAACCAGCTCCAAATGTGGCAGCGCGATCTCGCGAAGGCCCACGACGCCTGGGGCGCGGACGGCCAGCTCCCAAAGCCGGACGCCGAGGATCAATTCACGCCCGCGCCGCTCAAGCAGGCCGAGGCTGACGAGTTCACCGACAATGCCGTGGACTGTGGCCATCGGCATGCCCGTCCGGGCAGCGATCTGAGTCAGAGTCAGTTCGTTGCTAGTCGGATCGAATGACTCCAGAACGTGGACGGCGCGGGAGATCGCCGACTGTCCATTGGACGACCTTGCCATGCCATCACTCTCCAAATATTCGAATGAAACAAATTGTATGTGGCCAGTTGCGTGATCCAGCTCATACTGTCGAGAGGATCCCGGCGCCGCCGGGTAGAACTGAAAGGCGAATCATGACGTTCGCAACGATCGTCCGAACGAAAGCGCTTCCCGTTGCCGATTGGCTGGATCCGGCTGAACTGGCAAGGGACCCGTACCCCAGCTTCCGGCGGTTGCGGGAGGAAGCGCCGGTGGCGTGGGTACCGGCCGTCAATAAGGTACTCATCTCCAGCTATGAAGGCTGCAGTTTTGGAGAAAGGCATCCGGAGATCTTCTCCTCCAACGTCTCCGGCGGCACGATGGTGCGGGCCATGGGCGGACAGCCGATGATCCGCAAGGATGACCCGGAGCATGCGGCGGAGCGCGCGCCTATGAACCGGACGCTGCGCCCCAAGCAGATAATGGAGATCTGGGCCGGGAAATTCGAAGCCAACGCCCGCCACTACTTGGAAGAGATGATCGAGGCAGGCCCGGGGTCCGCGGACCTCAACCTCGATTTCGCCAAACCATTGGCGGCTAAGAACCTCTGCGACATGCTGGGCATGACCAATGTTGAGCCGCTGGATCTGGCCCGCTGGTCCCGGGACTTCATTGCCGGCACCGGCAATGTGCTGGACAAGCAGGAGATCTGGGACCGCTGCGAAACTTCCCGCGCCGAATGCGATGCAGCGCTCGATGAGACGATGGCACGCTTGCGCCGCCACCCGGACCCGTCCATCACGTCAATGCTGATCGAGGCAGGAATGGATGAGGACAAGGTCCGCAACAACGTTAAGCTCGCGATTTCCGGCGGTGTGAACGAGCCGCAGCACATGATCACCAATCTGGTCTGGCTGCTGGACCGCTCGCCGGAGCAGAAAGCGGAACTGTGGGCCGACCCCGGTCTGTGGAAACAGGCCTTCATCGAGGCCTCTCGCTATTTCTCACCCATCGGGATGATTACGCGGGAGACTGTCGCCGACGTCGTAATTGGCGATGTGACCATCCCTGCAGATACGCAGATCGGAATGATTCTGGCCTCCGCAAACCGTGACGAGAAGCAATTCCCGAATCCCGATGTCTTCGATATCCACCGCGACGGCGGACCCAACCTAGCCTTCGGCAGCGGCGTGCACCAGTGCGCCGGCAAATGGGCGGCACAGAAGGCCGTGGGGGAGATTGCCGTGCCGATGCTGTACCGGGAACTGCCCGAACTGCGCCAGGATGCAGGCCGCCGGGAAACCTGGGACGGCTGGGTCTTCCGCGGCATGACCAACCTGCCGGTCGTCTGGTAGCCAAGCGCTCTCACAACTGCCACAACTTCCATCTCTACATACTCCCGATTCAGAAGGACGATGATGTCTACGAGTACAACCCCTACCGCAGCCGGGGGCGGCGCCACCGGGCGTGAACGCCGCCGCGTGATCTTCTCCAGCTACCTGGGCACAACGATCGAGTTCTATGATTTCCTGCTCTACGCCACCGCCTCCGCCGTCGTCTTCGGTCCGGTCTTCTTCTCGGGACTGGATCCGTGGGCCGGAGTAGTGGCCTCCTATGGCACCTTCGCCGCCGGATACCTGGCGCGCCCGCTCGGCGGCGTCATCTTCGGTCACTTCGGCGACCGAATGGGACGCAAGAAACTGCTCGTCATCTCCATGCTCCTCATGGGCCTGGCATCGACGGCAATCGGCCTCGTCCCGACCCCGGCGCTGATCGGGCCCTGGGCCGCGGTGATGCTGGTGCTTCTGCGGATAGTGCAAGGCATCGCCGTCGGTGGTGAATGGGGTGGCGCGGCGCTGATGGCGCTGGAACACGCCGAACCTAAAAGCCGTGGATTCGCCGCCTCGTTCACCAACGCTGGCGCGCCGACCGGCTCCGTGCTGGGCCTACTGGTCATGAGCGCGTTCTCGGCGCTGCCGCAGGAGCAGTTCCTGACGTGGGGGTGGCGGGTGCCGTTCCTGCTGTCCTTCGTCCTGTTGCTGCTCGGCCTGTGGGTGCGCGTCCGGGTGTCGGAGAGCCCGATCTTCCAACAGGCGCTCGAACGCGATGCAGTCGAACGCGCCGCCGCGCCAATGGCCCGCCGCACCATCCCGCTGCTGCAGGTACTGCGCAGGCCCGGGCTCCTTGTGGCCGTCATCCTCGCTGCGACGTCGGCGTTCGCGCTGCAGACGCTGCTCTCCACCTTCGCCATCAGCTACACTGTTTCGCTCGGCATGCCGCGATCGGACGTGATGCTGGCGTTTGCCGGTGCTGGCATGATCAGCATCGGGTCCACACTGCTGATGGGCCGGATTTCCGACAGGCTGGGGCGTAAGCCGCTGATGATCGCAGGCAACATTCTGTTTATTGCGGTCACGCCAGCAGTCTTCGCGCTGCTCTCCTCCGGAAATATCGGCCAGGTGTTCCTGGCGTTCACGCTGGGGATCGTTACGCAGACGGTGCTCTACGGCCCGATGGCCGCGTTCATCTCCGAGCGTTTCGGCACTGCCTCGCGCTATACGGGTGCATCGGTGGGCTACCAGATCGCCACGCTCCTAGGCGGCGGCTTCACTCCGCTGGTGCTGGCCAACCTCTACTCCGGCAGCGGGGCATCAGTGGTCCCCGTGATCGTCTACCTGTCGATCGTGGCGGCGGTCAGCCTGGTCACGGTCCTGTTCATGCCCGAGTCGAAGGACCGGAGCCTAGGCGATAGCCCGCAGCAGGCGTTCGGGCAGGAGGCGACCGCGAGTGCCGGGTCAGGCGCTGCATCTGTGACCGGCGGTGGCTTCGCGGACAAGTCCCGGACGGAGGTGAGTTGAAATGGCCAAGGTCAGCTTCCACCATGGTGACGGCGCTGTGGACATCATCGAGGCCGACGACGGTATTTCGGTCATGCGGGCGGCAGTTACCAACGGGGTGGCCGGGATTGTCGGAGAATGCGGCGGCCAGGCGATGTGCGCAACGTGCCATGTCTACGTTCGGGAGGAGTACCTGGAAGGCCTGTCCGGGATCGGTGGCGACGAGGACGAGATGCTGGACTGCACGGCCTCGCCGCGCGACGCTGTCCGAAGTCGGCTCGGTTGCCAGCTCAGAGCCGGTGAGGACTTTGCGGAGATTGAAGTGGACGTCCCAGCTGAACAAAGCTGAAAGCCCCAAGATGCGCGGCCCCCGAAGATGCGGGGCCGCGCCCTCTACTTCGGGGCGAGCGCGGCGTAGACTGCGGGCATGTTCGAGGTGGCGGCCGACGCGTACAACCGCTTCATGGGGCGTTTTTCGGAGCCGCTGGCGGCGCTGTTCATCGATGCTGCGGGCGTGCGGACGGGTCAGCGGGCGCTGGATGTCGGCTGCGGGCCCGGGGCGCTGACGGCTCGGTTGGTAGAGCGGCTGGGAGCCAGCGCTGTGTGGGCGATCGATCCTTCGGCTTCCTTCGTCGAGGCGCTCCGTGCGAGGCTGCACGGGGTTGATGTGCGGTCCGGGGTGGCCGAGGAGCTGCCCTATCCGGACGATGCCTTCGACTGCGCGCTGGCCCAGCTGGTAGTGCACTTCATGACGGACCCGGTCGCGGGAGTCCGCCAGATGGGACGGGTAACGCGTCCGGGCGGGGTAGTGGCAGCCTGCGTGTGGGATCATGCCGGCGGAACCGGCCCGCTCTCGACTTTCTGGCGGGCAGTGCATGACGTCGATCCAGAGGCGCACGGCGAGAACTACCTGCCGGGGTGCGGGAAGGGCAGCTGGCCGAACTGTTTGAACAGGCTGGCCTGCGCGGCATCGAGGAGGAGCGGCTGACGGTAACCGTTGCCTTCGAGGGCTTCGCCGACTGGTGGGAGCCCTACACCCTGGGCGTCGGGCCGGCCGGCGAGTACCTCCGGGGGCTCGACGCCGGCCGCCGCCGGGAGGTGATGGACCGGTGCGCTGCGCTGCTGCCGGACGGGGCCTTCGAGCTCGCCCCGTCAGCCTGGTTTGTGCGCGGCCACGCCTGACTTCGGCCTGCGCACGCACCTGGCCGCTACGTCGAGGGCTGGGGCTGCATCATGGCCAGCTGCTGCCCGGCACGCTGCATGGCATCAGTGTCAGTCGCGACGATGATGCCGGCAAAGTTGTCCGCGTAACCGCCGAGATCAGCGTGGATGGAGCCAACGACTGCATAGACGGGTTTGCCGGGGTTGCGGGCCAGGATGGCAGAGATGATCTTGCCTTGGCCGGTCTGGGAGTCCAGGCGGCCTTCCCCAACGACGATCGCATCAGCTTCGGCG
Source organism: Arthrobacter crystallopoietes BAB-32 (assembly GCF_000328305.2). Taxonomy (GTDB): domain Bacteria; phylum Actinomycetota; class Actinomycetes; order Actinomycetales; family Micrococcaceae; genus Crystallibacter; species Crystallibacter crystallopoietes_A. Next base: position 10,051 of record NZ_ANPE02000112.1, read on the forward strand.
GCATACGAGTCAAACCCGACCGCATCGAGAATGAATTCGGCGCCCGAAACCAGCTCCGCGCCGTACTGGGCCCACATGCCGCCGCTGAATCCGCCTGCTGCTCCAGTGCGAGGTATGCCGCGGGGGTCACGCGGATAGGCGGCGGCTTGTTTGTGGAGGCGCTCGGTCAGGACGGCGACTTGCTCCGGACTGGCGCCCTTCTGCGGGCCGAACACTGTCGCGGCGTCCTCGAACACTGTTGCGACATCGCTGAGCACGACGACTTTTGCCCCGCGAAGCCCGCCGTTGCCTTCGATTGCGGCGACCGCTCCGGTGCCGCCGTCCGTCGTCGCACTTCCTCCGGCCGCGACCACAATCTCGGTGGCTCCACGCAGGGCCGCGTCCGCCATGAGCAGGCCGGTGCCGTAGGTGTCGGCCGTGATAGCGCTGCGCTCGCCGGAGCAGGGGAGGGTGATGCCGCTGGCCGCGGCCAAGCCGATGAGGGCGGTGCCGTCGGCTGCCAGCGCATAGGACGCCCGGAGCGGATCGTCCCAGGGGCCGACGGTCTCCACCTCGATGAGCTCCGCCCCGAGCGTGTCGCACAGGATCTCGTAGGTGCCTTCGCCACCGTCGGCGACCGGGAGTTCGCTGGCAGCGCCGCCGTTCTTGCGGACTCCGGCAGCGATATGGGCGGCGACTTCGGCGGCGGAGTAGGTGCCCTTGAAGCTGTCCGGGGCGATCAGGAACTTCATGGCGGTATCAGAACCCCACGTTCTCGCGGCCCTTGAGGTCCAGCATCTCGCGGGCCTCGTCCGGAGTGGCAACCTCGAAGTTGAGGGCTTCGAGGATGGTGCCGATCCTGCTCACCTGTTCAGCATTGGAGGCGGCGAGCTGGCCGGGGCCGATCCAGAGCGAGTCCTCCAGGCCCACGCGGACGTGCGAGCCCATGGCGGCACCGATGGTAGCCAGCGGCATTTGGTTCTTGCCTGCGCCCAGGATGGACCATTGGTAGGCGTCCCCGAGCAGCCGGTCGGCGGTGCGGCGCATGTGCATCAGGTCCTCCGGATGCGCGCCGATCCCACCGAGCAACCCGAAGACCGACTGCACGAACAGCGGCCCGCGGGCCAGGCCGCGGCCGTGGAAATGCGCCAGGTTGTTCAGGTGCGAGATGTCGTAGCACTCGAATTCGAACCGGGTGCCGTTGCCATTGCCGATGGCGAGGATACTCTCAATGTCGGCGAAGGTGTTCTTGAAGACCAGGTCGCGGGATTTCTCCAGAGCTTCGCGTTCCCACTGGTGCTGGAACTCGGGGAAGCGCTCGAGCATGGGGTACAGGCCGAAGTTCATTGAGCCCATGTTCAGCGAGGCCAGTTCCGGCTTGAAGGTGGCAACCGGGAGCATCCGTTCTTCCACGGTCATGTGGGGGGAGCCGCCGGTGGTGATGTTGATGACGGCGTCGGTGTTGGCCTTGAGCTTGGCGAGGATCGGTTCGAAGTGCTTCGGGTCCTGCGAGGGCCGGCCGTCCTTCGGGTCGCGGGCATGCATATGCACGACGGCTGCGCCCGCCTCAGCGGCTCCGATGGCGGCGTCGGCGATTTCCTCCGGAGTCACCGGCAGGTGCGGGGACATGCTCGGGGTATGGATGGCGCCGGTGACGGCACTGGTGATGATGACTTTGCGCTTGGTGGCCATGATGGTTCCTTGAAGTGTTGCGGGCGGATCAGTAGAGCTTTTCAGTGTTGCCGTCGACCGCCATGGCTTGGCCGTTGACGTTGCGAGCCAGGTCACTGGCCAGGAACGCTGCCATGTTGGCGATGTCATCGGCCTCCACCAGCCGTTCCAGGGACGACTGCTTGTGGTAGAGCTCCGAGACCTCCTCGACCGGCCTGCCGAGCATCCCCGCTTTGGCTTCGATCACGGCGTCGATACGGGGGCCGTTGACGGCGCCGGGGCAGATCGCATTGGCACGGATACCCTCCGGCCCGAGCTCGATGGCCAGGGTCTTGGTCAGGCCGATAACGGCCCACTTGGACGCGGAGTAGGGGCTGCGCCCGGCCATGCCGAGCCGCCCGGCGGCGGAGGAGAGGTTGACGATGCTGGCGTCCTTGGCTTGGCGCAGCAGGGGCAGGGCGTGCTTGATACAGAAGAACTGGCCGTGGATGTTGACGTCGAAGGTGGCCTTCCACCCCTCCGAGTCCAGCGTCTCGATTGGGCCCGTGGGGCCGGCGATACCGGCGTTGTTCACCAGCACGTCCAGCCCGCCCAATCGGCTGGCGACCTCCTCCATCAGGTTCCGGACCTGCGTTTCATCTGAGACGTCGCTGAGGGCCACGGCGAAGCCGTCCTGCTTGGCGGCATCCAGCGCGGCAGGGTTGATGTCGGTGACCATGACGTCGGCGCCGAGGCCGTGGAAACGGTCGGCAATAGCGCGGCCGATGCCTGCTGCGCCAGCGGTGACCAGGACTTTGCGTCCGGTGAAATCCATCTGTGCTGCTCCTGTAGTGCGGTTGGGTTAGCGGTAGGTGATTGGTGGAGAGGTGGAAAGTACGACGGCGGAGCGCACCGCCGTCGTACTCCTTGGCTTTGGTCAGTGGCCGCCAACGGCTGCCTTGCTCGGATCCTCGCTCCCGCGCTTGAGGCGCAGGGTCAGCAGGGCACCGATGACGCACATGCCGACAATGAACCACAGGCCGGAGAGCTTATTGCCCGTGGCTTCTTCCAAGGCCCCCATGACGTACGGGCCGAGGAAACCACCGAATAGGCCAACGGTGTTGACGAAGGCGATGCCGCCGGCGAGGGCTGCGCCGCTGAGCCGGGTGGCGGGGTAGGTGAAGAGGATCGGCTGCAGGGCGAAGAAGTTGAATGCGGCCAGGCAGAAGCCGAGCAGGCCGAGGACCGGGCCGCCGACGGCGCCGAGGGTGAAGCCGGCGACGATGCCGACCATCGTGCAGGTGGCGATGGTCCGCGAGCGGGTGGCGTTGGTGGCCAGGCGTGGCAGCAGCAGGGCGCCGGCGGCGGAGAAGATCCACGGGACGGAGGTCAGCAGGCCGATCTGGATGCTGTTCAGTTCGCCGTAGGTGCCGATGATGGAGGGTAGGAAGAAGCTGAGCGCATAGACCGCGATCTGGTGGGTGAAGTAGACGCCGACCACCAGCAGGATCTGCTTGTCCTTCAGCACATGGCGCAGCTTGGAGTTGCCGGCGGCGGCGGCTCCGGCCTGCTCTTCGGCAGCGATGCGGGCTTCGAGGTCTTCGGCCTCGGCACGGGTGAGGAACTTCGCCTCGGTCGGCCTGTTGGGCAGGAACTTCCAGACGACGAACGCCAAGGCACAGGCGGGCAGGCCTTCAATGATGAACATCCACTGCCAGCCGTGCAGGCCCCCGACGCCGTCCATGGTCAGGAGCAGGCCGCCGAGGGGTGCGCCGACGATGTTGGCGATGGAGACGCCAAGCAGGAACATGCCGTTGGCTTTGGCCCGGTCTTGGACCGTGAACCACTGGGTGAGGAAGTACATCACACCGGGGAACAGGCCGGCTTCCGCGATGCCGAGCAGCATGCGCAGCAGGTAGAAGGACCATTCGCCTTGGACGAAGGCCATGGCCGCGGAGATCAGGCCCCACGTAATCATGATGCGCATGATCCAGAAGCGGGCGCCGACCTTGTGCATGATGAGGTTCGACGGGACCTCGGAGAGAGCATAGGTCAGGAAGAACAGGCCGGCGCCGATGCCATACGCTGTCGCCGAGATGCCGAGGTCGATCTCCAATCGGTCCTTGGCCATCCCGATGTTGGTCCGGTCGAGGAACGCCATGACGTAGGCCGCGATGAGCAGCGGCATGATACGGCGGAAGATCAACTTGTTGATCGCGGCCGGTGGCCTCATCGCCGTGGCCTGGGCAGTGGTGGACATGGTGGAACCTTCCTTTGGGAGGGCATGGTAGGGCGCGGCAGGCTCAGGTGCCGCCGGTTGTCTTGCAGGATTACTAGCGTCTTGTGGTGTCCGCCGGCGGGCAGCCACAGGTGCGGCCAATGTGCAGGCGATGCTCGCAGAGTGAATGGGTAAACGTGTTGCTGGGTTTGGTGATTTGTTTGAGGAGCAGGTCGAAGGCCTTTTCTGCCATCTCCTGCACCGGCTGCACAATGGTGGTCAGGCCTACCAGCGCCGAGCGGCTGTGCGGCAGGCCATCGCTGCCGACAACGGCGAGGTCTTCCGGGATGCGGAGTCCGAGCGAGAGGGCATGCTCCATGACGCCGATGGCAATCTCGTCCGAACCGCACACAATGGCTCGCGGCGGTTTGGCCGTAGCAAGCAGCTTCTCTGCTGCCACGCGGCCGCCGTCCCGGTTCAGGCGCGTGCTGATTTTGCGCTCGCCGGCAATGGTGGTCTCGGCCGCGGCGGCTGTCCGGACGAATGCCTGCTCGCGCGCGAGCGAGGCGGTGGAGAACCGCGGTCCGATCACCGTGGCGATCTCGCGGTAGCCGTGGTCCAGAACATGCTGCATCAGTTGGGTAGCTGCCGTATCGTCGTCGATCCCCACGAAGTCGCCGGGCAGGTGGTCCGAGCGGCGGGACAGGCAGATGTAGGGGATGCGGCGCTGGCGCAGGGTGCGCAGCGCGCGCGAGTCCTCGCGCAGTGCGGCGGCGATGATGACGCCGTCCACATTCCGAGCCGCCAGAGTTGAAGCCACCTGGGCGAGGGTATCGGGATTGTCCTGGGTGGTGGCGACGAAGACTTCAAAGCCGTCCCGGGCCGTGGCGGTGATGATGTTTTCTGCCCAACCCGTATACATCTGGTTCACAATGTTGGGCAGGATCAGCCCGATAACTCGGTTCAGCTGTGGTTCCTGCTGGCCGGCATGTCCGTTCGGCCGGAAACCCAGTTCATTGGCGACCCGGATAACATGCCGCCGCGTTTCCGGAGAGACCCCCGGCTTGCCGTTCATCACGTAGCTGACCGTGGCCGGGGACACGCCGCAGGCCCGGGCAACGGACGCCGCGGACACCTTCGGAGGACGCGCGGTGGCTTCAGCAAGCGCTTGGTTCACGGCGTCCTCCTTTCCGGTTCATCCTTCGAATGCCCGCTGTAGTCCGGGCGATGCAAAGCTGTGATGACCATTACAGGGGACGGCGTCGCATTAAGCAACGTTAAGTAGATTTGCTCAAGAAACGTGAAGTGGGCAGGCGAGTCAGCCTGAAGTTGCGAGAGCCCAGGTTCATATTGTGTAGCTGCGCCCCGCCGTCGTACTCCCGTTCATCCATTGGCCTGTAGTGGCTGGATTGGCGGCCGATTCCAGCTTGAATCCAGCCACTACGGGCCAACGGATCGGGGGGCTTGGCCGGGAGCGCAGGGCGGGGCGGCGTGGGCAGCGGGGCTTGGCCAGTAGAACGGAGCGGCGGGGGCCAGCTGGCGCCTTCAGCCGGCCTTGCGCCAGGAGTAGCGGCGTTCTGGGCGGCCGACTTCGCCGTAGCGGAGCTGGACTTCGGCGCGGCCTTCTTCGCTGAGGTATTCAAGGTAGCGGCGGACGCTGACACGGGAGATGCCCAGGCGTTCGGCGGCTTCGGTGGCGGAGAGGTCGGCGCCGGCGTCCTGCAGGAGCTGCTCGACGAGCTGGAGGGTTTCGGCGCTGCAGCCCTTGGGGAGGGGCCGCTGGGGGCGGTGCAGGCCGAAGACGCGGTTGACGTCTTCCTGTTCCGCGGTGCTGCCGGAGCTGGCGAGCGGGCGGTAGGCCTGCTGGTAGTGCTCGAGCCGTTCGCGCAGGTCCTGGGCGGAAAAGGGCTTCATGAGGTAGTGGACGATGCCGCCGCGCAGGGCCCGGCGCACGGTGTCCATTTCGCGGGCGGCGCTGATGACGAGGACATCGAGCTCGGGCGAGGCCTGGCGCAGGCGCTGCAGCAGGTCGAGCCCGTTGATGTCCGGCAGGTGGATGTCGAGAAGGACGAGGTCGGGCTTGAGGCGCTGGACGGCGTCGAGCGCCTGGGCGCCGGTGTGGGCGACGCCGACGACGCCGAAGCCGGGGGTCTGCTTCACGAATCCGGCGTGCACCTTGGCGACCATGAAATCGTCGTCGACAATCAGGACCTTGATCATGAGGACTGGCTCTGCTTTCCCAGAACGGCGGTGAATTCGGCGCCGGGGGCGTTGCGTACGCTGACGCCGCCGCCGCGCCTTGAACATACTAGCCGGGTGAGGGCCAGACCAAAGCCGCGGCCGCCGTCGTTCGTGGAAACTTTGGTGGTGAAGCCCTGGCGGAAGATGTCCTCCACACTGTCCGCCGCGACGCCGGGACCGGAGTCCCGCACCGTAACGGTGACCTGGTGCGGCTCGTCGCGCAGGCGGACGTGGACCGTGGCGCCGGGCTGCCCGCTGACGGCGTCGATGGCGTTGTCCACAAGATTTCCGACGACGGTGGTCAGGTCCCGCGACAGGGTTTCGTCCACGCGGCCCAGGGCAGAGTCTTCGTCCAGCTGCAGGGAGACCACGCGCTCGGTGGCGGAACTGGCCTTGGCGATCAGGAGCGCGGCGACCGCCGGGTCCTCGATGCGGCGGGAGACGTCGTCGTAGAGCCGGGTGCGGCTGAGGCTGACGCCGTCGACGAAGCGGATGACTTCGTCGTACTCGCCGAGCTGGATCAGGCCGGAAATGGTGTGCAGCTGGTTGGCGAACTCGTGGGTCTGGGCGCGCAGGGTGTCCGTGGTGGTGCGGGTGGCGCCCAGTTCCTTCTCCAGCGAGGAGAGCTCGGTGCGGTCGCGCAGGGTGGTGACGGAGCCGATCAGCTTGCCGCGCGAGCGCAGCGGCATCCGGTTGCAGACCACGACCCGTTCGCCGACCAGCACCAGCCGGTCGGGGTCGGTCTGGTCCGCCGTGAGGACGTCGCGCAGGTGGGCTGGGACGGCGAGTTCATCCAGGGTCTTGCCGGCGCAGTCATAGGGCAGCTCGAGCAGTTGGCGGGCGCTGTCGTTGGCCAGCGTGATCCGGGCCTGGCGGTCCAGGGCGAGGACGCCCTCTTTCACATCGTGCAGGATGGCCTCGCGGTGCTCCACCAGTCCGGCAATCTCGTCGGGTTCCAGGCCAAGGGTCTGCCGCTTGACCCGGCGGGCGAGGAGCAGGGAGCCGGCGGCGCCGAGGCCGAGCGAGACGCCGAGATAGGTCAGCAGGTTGGGCAGCGCGTCGCCCAGCCGGTCCCAGACGGAGGGGTATTCCCGGCCGACGGCGGCGATACCCACCATCTGACCGTCGTCGGCCAGTACGGGTACGTGGGCCATCAGCGATTGGCCGTCCGCCAGCTCCACCGGGCCCGTCCATGCCCTGCCGGAGAGCACGGTGCTTTCGCCCAGCGGCAGCTTGGAGCCGAGCAGGGCGGGATCGGGAGATGTGATGATGGTGCGGTCCGGCGTGGCGAGGAAGACGGCCGCGGAACCGGAAACAGTGCGGACGGATTCGGCGACGGCCGGCAGCGCTGCACCAAGCCGGGGCCGTGCCTCCGGCAGTAGCGACCGGACGGCCGGCATGGCGGCCAAGGTCTCGGCGGCGGAGAGCGCGCGGCGGCCTTCCACCCGCTCGAAGGCCTGGGCGGATTGGGCCAGGGACAGCGCGATGACGCCGGCCAGGACGGCGGCGACGATCAGCAGTTGCAGGACGAGGTACTGCCCGGCCAGCGTGAGGCCGCGGCGCCGTTTCGCCGCCCGGCCGCCGGCTTGCTGGTGCACTCTGTTCCCTCCTGCGGAGCCCCGGAATGGCCGCCGGGGCAGCGGCTTTTGTCGGGTGAACTATATCTCCCGGGCTCGCCGGGAGGGGCATGTGCGCGTGAACACAATGAACTCAATTTTCTTTGAGAACGCAAATATGCCGCAGCTCACACTGCGTTTTACGGTGGGTGAATTCCATCACTCTTGAGAAGAGGATTTCCATGCGTAAGAACAACGTCTTCCGCCTCGCCGCCGTTGCCGCCGGCCTGGCACTGGCCATGACCGGTTGCGGTGTCACCGGCTCCGGCAGCGGCAGCGATGCCGGTACCTCCGCGGCTGCCGAGGGTCCGGTCAGCGACCTGCGGATCATGGTCCCGAACACTGCTGGCGGCGGCTACGACACGACGGCCCGCGTGGCCGCGAAGGTCATGGAAGAGACCGACATCGCGTCCAACATCGAGGTCTTCAACCTGGCCGGCGCCGGCGGCACCGTGGGCCTGGCCCGCACCGTCAACGAAAAGGGCAACGGCGACCTGGCCATGCTGATGGGCCTGGGCGTGGTCGGCGCCAGCTACACCAACGAGTCCGAGGCGAAGCTGACCGAGACCACCCCGCTGGCCCGCCTGATCCAGGAACCGGGCGCCATCATGGTCTCCAAGGACTCGCCCTACAAGACCATCGACGACCTCGTGAAGGCCTGGAAGGAAAATCCGGAGAAGGTCAGCGTTGGCGGCGGCTCCTCCCCGGGCGGTCCGGACCACCTGCTGCCGATGCAGCTGGCACAGGCCGTGGGTATCGACCCGAAGGACGTGAACTTCGTGTCCTACGACGGCGGCGGCGACCTGCTCCCGGCCATCCTGGGCAACAAGCTCGGCTTCGCGGCCTCGGGTGCCGGCGAATACATCGACCAGATCAAGAGCGGCGAGATCCGCGTCCTGGCCACCAGCGGCGAAGAACGGCTCGAGGGCGTGGACGCGCCGACCCTGAAGGAATCCAACATCGACCTCGTCTTCACCAACTGGCGCGGCATTGTCGCTCCGCCGGAGACCAGCGAGGAAGACAAGCAGAAGTGGATCAACGCCCTCGAGAAGATGCACGCCACTCCCGAGTGGAAGCAGGCCCTCGAGGACAACGGCTGGTCCGACGCCTTCGCCACCGGCGAGGAGTTCAGCACCTTCCTGAAGGAACAGGACCAGCGCGTCGCTGACGTCCTGTCCGAACTGGGGCTTGCGTGAACAAGCTGGCTTCACGGCTGAAAGGCCGCTCCGAGCTGGGCCTCGTGGCCCTGCTCGGGGCGGTCGGCGTGATCGTCATCGTCGACGCCGCCTCGATCACCGTCCCGTACTCGCAGTCCGACCCGGTCGGACCGAAGACCATGCCGTTCATCGTCGGCGGCCTGCTGCTGGTCTGCGCCGTGCTGCTGGCCATTAACGTGCTGCGCGGCGGACGGGGCGAAGCCGAGGCCGGCGAAGACGTCGACCTGTCCCACCCGACCGACTGGCGGACCGTGGTCCCGCTGATCGGCGCGTTCGTGCTCAACGTCCTGCTGATCGACACCGTCGGCTGGGTGATCTCCGGAGCCCTGCTGTTCTGGGGCAGCGCCTGGGCCCTCGGCAGCCGCCGCTATGTGCGGGACGCGATTATCGCCGTCGTCCTTTCCCTGGGCACGTTCTACGGTTTCTATCTTGGCCTGGGCATCAACCTGCCGGCCGGACTGCTGCAAGGAGTGCTCTAAATGGAGACATTCGACCTGCTGATGCAGGGATTCTCGACGGCGGCCACGCCCATGAACCTGCTGTACGCCTTCATCGGCGTGCTGCTGGGTACCGCCGTCGGCGTGCTGCCGGGCATCGGTCCGGCGATGGCCGTGGCCCTGCTGCTGCCGGTGACCTACGCCCTGGAACCGACCAGCGCCTTCATCATGTTCGCCGGCATTTACTACGGCGGCATGTTCGGCGGGTCGACCACCTCCATCCTGCTGAACACCCCGGGCGAATCCGCCACCGTCATCACCGCGATCGAGGGCCACAAGATGGCCAAGGCCGGCCGGGCCGCGCAGGCCCTGGCGACGGCGGCCATCGGCTCCTTCGTTGCCGGCACCATCGGCACCGCGCTGCTGGTGGCGTTCACCCCGATAGTCGTGGACTTCGCGGTCAGCCTCGGCTCCCCGAGCTACCTGGCCATCATGATCCTGGCCCTCCTCGCCGTCACCGCAGTGCTGGGTGCGTCCAAGCTGCGCGGCTTCATCTCGCTGGGCCTCGGCCTGGCCATCGGGCTCGTCGGCGCCGACAAAGTGACCGGGCAGCAGCGCCTGGTCTTCGGGCAGCCGCTGCTCGTGGACGGGCTGGACATCGTCGTCGTCGCCGTCGCGATTTTCGCGGTGGGCGAGGCGCTCTGGATCGCCGCCCACCTCCGGCGCAAGCCGCTGACCACCATTCCCGTGGGCCGGCCCTGGATGGGCAAGCAGGACTGGAAGCGGTCCTGGAAGCCCTGGCTGCGCGGCACCGCGTACGGCTACCCATTCGGCGCCCTGCCGGCCGGCGGCGCGGAGGTCCCGACCTTCCTCTCCTACGTCACCGAGAAGAAGCTGTCCAAGCACCCGGAGGAATTCGGCCACGGCGCCATCGAGGGCGTCGCCGGTCCGGAAGCTGCCAACAACGCGTCGGCCGCCGGCACCCTGACCCCGATGCTTGCGCTCGGCCTGCCCACCAACGCCACCGCCGCGGTCATGCTGGCCGCCTTCACCCAGTACGGCATCCAGCCCGGACCGCTGCTCTTCGACAACGAGCCGGACCTGGTCTGGGCGCTGATCGCCAGCCTGTTCATCGGCAACACCCTGCTGCTGCTGATCAACCTCCCGCTGGCGCCGGTCTGGGCCAAGCTGCTGCAGATCCCGCGGCCGTACCTCTACGCCGGCATCCTGTTCTTCGCCACCCTGGGCGCCTACGCGGTGAACCTGCAGGCGTTCGACCTGGTGCTCCTGCTGGTGCTCGGCCTGCTCGGCTTCGCGATGCGCCGCTTCGGCCTGCCCGTGCTGCCGCTGATCATCGGCGTCATCCTCGGCCCGCGCGTGGAGGAGCAGCTGCGCAAGTCCCTGCAGCTCAGCGCCGGCGACATCTCCGGCCTGTGGAACGAGCCCATTGCCGTGGGTGTCTACGTCATCGTGGCGCTGGTCCTGGCCTGGCCGCTGGTCATGCTGGCGGTGCGCAAGGCGCGTCCGCGTCCGGTGGCTGCCGGGGCGGATGTCCCCAGGGCGCCGGGTTCCCCGGCCACTAACGACGGCGGCGTGTCCGGTTCCGCAGCGGCCGGCAGCAATGCGGCCGGCAGCAAGAACGACGGCGACGCGTCCGGCGCCGGGCCAACCGGCACCGACCGCGGTACTCTCGGAGGGTCCGGCAGCAGCGGCGACAGCTCTGCCGGTTCCGATGCGCGCCGCCGCGCGGACGATATCCAACACGAACGGGAGAACTCATGAGCATTGTGGTCGGTTACATCCCCACCCCCGAAGGCGAAGCTGCCCTGGAGCGGGCCATCAGCGAAGCCGCCAAGGCCAAAGCGCCGCTGGTTGTCCTGAACTCCACCCGCGGCGATGTTTTCGTGGACAAGCGGTTCGTCCAGCAGGATGCCGCCAAGGAACTGGAGAGCCGGCTGGCCGCCTCGGGCGTGGAGTACACGCTGGTGCAGCCGATGGGCGGACACGAAGCGGCCGACGATGTGCTCGACGCCGCCGAGCAGCACCGGGCCGAGCTGATCGTCATCGGACTGCGCCGCCGCACTCCGGTCGGCAAGCTCATCATGGGCAGCACCGCGCAGCAGATCCTGCTGCAGGCCAACTGCCCGGTCCTGGCCGTCAAGGCGTAGCGACCCAAACCTGGCACCGGCGRCRGACGTGGA
>NZ_ANPE02000111.1 GCF_000328305.2 Arthrobacter crystallopoietes BAB-32
GTGGCAGGATGAACCGCGACGGCGGTGCCTGCCTGGGGGCCGGTGCCGTCAGCAGCCGCGGTGGCCACGCGCCCGACGACCTCGTGGCCGAGCAGCATCGGGGCCTTGAGGATGGACTCCCCTGCTGCACCGTGCTGCCAGTAGTGCAGGTCGGAGCCGCAGATGCCGCCATAGACAATTTCGACGACGGCTTCGTCCGGCTTGGGTGCGGGGCGTTCGAAGGCCTCGACCCGGAGGTCGTCCGCGCCGTGGGCCACCACGCCCAAGGCCTGGGTGGGAAGTTCAGTCATCGCGAAGCTCCTTGCGGTTCAGTCGGTAGTGGCGGGAGGATGTGGCGGCAGTGGCGGCGGGAGGGTCAGGCCGTGGTGACGGAGGCGGTCCAGGAAACGACCGGTTGGAACTCAGACAACGGTGGTCATGCCGCCGTCGATAAAGACGACCTGCCCGTTGACGAAGTTGGCGGCGTCCGAGGCGAGCCACAGGGCGGGGCCGATGATGTCCTCGACCGTGCCCCAGCGGTGCGCCGGCGTGCGGCCGAGGATCCAGCTGTTGAACGCCTCGTCATCGACCAGGTTCTGCGTCATCTCGGTGTGGATGTAGCCGGGCGCGATCGCGTTGATCTGCAGGCCGGAAGCGGCCCATTCGGCGGTCATGGCCCGGGTGAGGTTGCGGATGCCGCCCTTGGACGCCGTGTACGGCGCGATGGTCGGCCGTGCCAGGTCGGTCTGCACCGAGGCGATGTTGATGATCTTGCCCTCGCCGCGCGGGATCATGTGCCGGGCGGCCTCGCGGCCCACGAGGAACGCGCTGGTCAGGTTGGTGCGCAGCACGCGCTCCCAGTCCGCGACGTCCAGGTCCAGCATTGGCACGCGGTGCTGCACCCCCGCGTTATTGACGAGGATGCGCAAAGGCCCGATTTCGCGCTCGACCCAGGCAACGCCGTCGGCCGTGGCCTCCGCATCGGTGACATCGAAGCCCTTGGCGAAGATCCGCTCCGGCCCGAACTCCTCGACCAGCTTCGCGTGCGCGCTTTCCAGCCGCACCGGGTCCAGCCCGTTGAGCACCACGGTGGCGCCGGCGGTAGCCAGGCCCCGGGCGATCGCGTTGCCGATGCCGCGGCTGGAGCCGGTGACCAGGGCGATGCGGCCGGAGATGTCGAACATGTTCACAGTCATGGTGGTTCCTTGCGGAGCGGAGGACGACGGCGCCGTCCCCCGCTCCCGGTGTTAGAGGTGCCGGAGTTGCTAGAAGGGCGCTGCGATCAGGAAGATGGCCAGCGCCAGGACGAAGCCGATCACGCCGATCAGCGCCTGGCCCACGGTCCAGGTTTTCAGCGTGGTCTTAGTGTCCATCCCGAAGAAGCGGCTGACCAGCCAGAAGCCGGAGTCGTTGACGTGGCCGGCGAACACCGAGCCGGCGGCCAGCGCCAGCACGATCGCCGCGAGCTCCACCGGGTTGTACGCGGCGTTGCCCGCGACCACAGGCTGGACCAGCGCAGCGGCCGTAGTCAGCGCGACCGTGGCCGAGCCCTGGGCGACACGGACGATGGCGGCAATCACGAAGCCCGCCACGATGACAGGCAGGCCGATCGCGTCCAGCGACTCCGCCAGCGCGTTGCCGATGCCGCTGGCGCGCAGCACCCCGCCGAACATTCCGCCGGCGCCGGTGATGAGGATGATCGAGCAGACCGGGCCGAGCGCGCTGTCCACCACGGTCTCGGTCAGGCTGTGTCGCTTGCCCTGCCGGTGGCCGAGCAGCCACATCGCGATGAAGACGGTGATCAGCAGCGCCACCGGGGTTTCGCCGAGCGTACGCAGGACCTGGACCCAGGTGTCCTCCAGCGAGACGGCGCCGGCGGTGGCCAGCATGTTGAGGCCGGTGTTGAGGAAGATCAGCACCAGCGGCAGCAGCAGGAGGAAGAGGATGGTGCCCAGCTTCGGCGAGGACTTGAACTCGGACTCCGCGGAGCCCTTCGGTGCGTCCAGGATGTCCGGCACGGGGATCTGGATGCGCTTGCCCAGGAAGGTACCGAACAGGTAGCCGACGATGTACCAGGTCGGCAGCGCAACGACCAAGCCGAGCACCAGCACCAGTCCGACGTCGGCGCCCAGCAGCCCGGTCGCGGCAACCGGGCCGGGGTGCGGCGGCACGAAGATGTGCATCACGGAGAACGCGGTGGCCGCCGGGAACGCGTAGAGCAGCAGCGAGCCGCCCAGCCGGCGGGCCACGGTGAAGATGATCGGCAGCATGACCACCAGGCCGGCGTCGAAGAAGATCGGGAAGCCGAACAGCAGCGACGCAATGGACAGCGCCAGCGGAGCCCGCTTCTCGCCGAACCGCCGGATCAGCGCGTTGGTCAGCACGTCAGCGCCGCCGGACACCTCCAGCATGCGCCCGAGCATCGCGCCCAGGCCCACCAGCAGCGCCACGCTGCCCAGCGTCGTGCCGAAGCCGCCCAGCAGGGTCGGCACAATGTCGGCGGCGCCGATTCCGGTGGCCACGGCGGTCAGCAGGCTGACCAGGATCAGCGCCAGGAAGGCGTGCACGCGGAACCGGATAATCAGCACCAGCAGCGCCGCGATCGCCGCGGCGGCCACGCCCAGCAGGGCCGGCGTACTCAACGTCCAGTTGAGTTCGAGATCGGTCATCGTTGTCCTATCGGGTTGGAAAGAACCGCCGGCGCCCTAGCGGCCGGCGGCGGAGAGCGCGTCGGCCACGGCCTCGGCGATGTCTTCGGGGGAAAGCGTCACGTCGAGCCGCATCCCCGGTTCGTCCGCCTGCAGCGGTTCCAGGGTCGCGAACTGAGAGTCCAGCAGGGCCGCCGGCATGTACTCGTGGTTGCGCTGGCCGAGCCGCGCGGCGATCAGTTCCTGCGGCCCGTCCAGGTGCACAAACTGCACCGCCGGTGCGAAGAAGCGGATCAGGTCGCGGTACCGGCGCTTGAGCGCCGAACAGGCGATGACACGGGCCTCGCCCTGCTCCATCCCCGCTGCCAGCGTCTGTCCGATCACGGTCAGCCACGGCTCGCGGTCCTCATCGGTCAGCGGATTGCCGGCGGCCATCTTGGCCTTGTTGCTGGCCGGGTGCAGGTCGTCGCCGTCGATGAACGGCAGACCCAGCCGCGCGGCGGTGACCCTGCCCGCGGTCGACTTACCGGATCCTTGCACACCCATGACTACAAGTGGGGGCGGGTTGTGCTCTGCCACTGGCCGAACTCCTCAGACGCATCCTTACATCTGATTTCGTGTGGCCCAGCCGACAATAAATCAGATTTATCTGCACCAAGATAGCACAGCAGGTTGTGGGCTCCCGCACCAAGGACATTACGACGGCGGACCATAGCAAGGCGCGGCCAGCCCGCTTCGGCGGTTGGAACTGGAGAGGTTCAAGCCGCCCGGTTCGGCGTAGGCTTGTTCTTAATTCCCTGCTGGTTCTCTTCCGGAGGAACCCATGCGCAGCATCCAAGGCATCGACATCGACATGTTGATCACGGCCATGGAAATCAGCGACAGCTTCGAGGGGCAATGGTGGCTTGATCCAGCCACCGGCCAGGTGGAGATGACCGGCGAGGATGTCGACGATTCCCTCCCCAGGTGGGAGCTTGAGGAGCACGGCGCCGTCCCCATCCCGCCGGATGACCCGCAGCGCGGCTACCGCGACATGAAGGACTTCATCGCCACCCTTGACGACGAGCAGGTCCGTGCTGCCCTAATGCATGCCATCGAAGGGAAACGCCCGTACCGACGCTTCAAGGACGCCGTCTACCAATACCCGAAGGTCCGGGACGACTGGTACGCCTTCCACCAGCAGCGCATGCGCCACCACGCCATCACCTGGCTCGTCGCCGAAGGCCTCGTCGACCCCGCCGAAGCGCGCTGGGCCCTGACCCGAGGCTGATCCACCCTTGGGCAGTGGCCTCACTGGGCCTCAGCTGCTAGCTGTAGATTGCGGCGTACAGCTCCTCGATTTCCTCCACCGTAGGAATCACGGGGTTGTTGCCGGGCGAACCAGAGGCGAGGGCCTGTTCCGCCATCAGCGGAGTCAGCTCCTGCCACCTCGACCGGTCGATACCGAAGCTTTGCGGTGTCGGCACATCCACGTCCTTGCACAGGACGGCAAGGGCTTCGACCAGTTTGGCTGCCGCGGCCGCATCGGAGTCCCCGCTGCCCGCCGCACCAAAGGCCCGGGCGCATTCGGCATACCGTACCTCCGCACCAGGGACGGAGAAGGCCGTAACTGCCGGGAACAGCATTGCGTTGGATAAGCCATGGGCCACGTGGAAATGCGCCCCGATGGGCCTGCTCATGCCGTGCACCAGAGCGACGCTGGAATTGGAGAAAGCCATGCCGGCCTGCGTCGCGGCGAACATCATCGCTTCCCGTGCTTCCAGGTCTCCGCCGTCCGCATAGACGCGGCGAATATGGCGACCGATGGTGCTAATAGCGGACAGTGCCAACCCGTCGGAGAACGAGTTCGCCTTCCTGCTCACGAAGGCTTCGACTGCATGGGTCAGCGCATCCACCCCGGTGTCCGCGGTGAGCCGGGCCGGCATGGATACCGTCAGTTCATAGTCGACCACGGCCGCAACCGGCAGGAAAGCCGGACCTGTGCAGAGCATCTTCTCGTCGGACGCGCTGTCCGTGATGACGGTGAACTGCGTCGCCTCGGATCCACTCCCGGCTGTCGTGGGGACGGCGATCACAGGAAGAGCGGGGCCGGTATTGTTCCGCGGCGCCTTGTAGTCGCGCATCTCGCCGCCCTGGACCGCCAGCAGGGCCAACGCCTTAGCCGTGTCCATCGGACTGCCGCCGCCAAAACCGATGACGGAATCGGCACGATGGTCAATTGCGGCGCGTACGCCCGCCTCCAGGGAATCAGTGGTGGGGTCCGGAACGGTTCCGGCAAACATTGCCGCTTCCATCCCGGCTCGCCCCAGCCTATCGAGCAGCCGCTGCGCTGCCCCGGTGCCTGCCAGGTAGGAGTCCGTGACAAGGAGAGGCCGTGCCGCTCCAAGTCCCGCCAGGACGTTGCTCAATTCGTCAACGGCTCCTCCGCCAACGCGCATGATCCGGGGCAATGCAAGGGAAACGACCACGGTGGTTTCCTTTCGAGGGTCGGTTCGGTCAGGAAAGCCTGACGACTACTTTCATCGTTCCTGCTGCCGCTTCGTGTGCCAAGGCAAAAGCATCTTTGGCCCGTTCCACCGGGACCACATGGGAGACCAGCGCGGCAACGGAATCCTGGTGGGTTTCGGCCAGGCGCACGGCGGAGGCGAAGTCCGTCCGCGTTGCACAACTGGCGCCGTGGATGGACACCTCCTTTTCCGGCAGCACCCCGGAAGAGAACGGGGCACTTCCTCCGGTCAGGCCGACAACGACGACGTTCCCGCCCCGGGCGACGAGGTCGACCGCCTGCGCCAACACTGAGGGCACGCCCGTCGTGTCGATCACGATGTCCGGCCCGAAGCCGTCGCCCCACTGGCGCAGTTCATCCGCCATAGAACCGGCGCTGGCACCCAGCCCGAGTTCGGCGCCAAGATGCTGTGCCATGGCCCTGCGGCCCTGTTTGGGATCGACGACGGCGGTTGAAGCACCCCAGGCACTTGCTGCAAAGACTACGGCCTGCCCGATCGGTCCCGCGCCCAGCACGGCAATACGGGTGCCGCCGGCTGGACGGTCGGGGGTGATGCCCGCCCGAGCGAGGGCGTGCACAGCCACGGACAGCGGCTCCGCGAAGGCTGCGATCTCCGGCTCGGTGATGCTGGTGCGGAACACCGACCCTTGCTGGACCAGGAGCCGCTGGCTCAGGCCACCGTCCCGGTGAACGCCGATGATGCGCATGTTGTAGCAGGCGTTTTCCCGACCGTGGCTGCAGGCGTAGCAGCTGCCGCAGGTCTCGAGCGGCCAGACGGCCACCCGGCATCCCACCGGGAAGCGCAGCCCATCCACTCCCTCACCGACTGCTTCGACAATCGCCGAGAGTTCGTGCCCGAGGACGCGCGGGAACCAGTCGGAGTCCCCGGTCAAGGCGCCAAGGTCGCCGTCGAAGTAGTGCAGGTCGGAACCGCAGATCCCGACAGCCTCGGGCCGCACCAGGACCTGCCCCGGCCCGGGCTGCCCCGGGTCCGGGAGGTCCCGCTGCTCCAACGAGCCGGGCGCAGTCAGCACTGCGGCCCGGACCTCAGAATTCACTGGCGTTGTCCTCTGTGATCGGAGTGCCCTCGATTTCCACGTGGTTGTTTTCGGGAAGTGTGCCATCGGCGAAATAGGCGTCCATCGCCTCTACGACACTGCCGATGATCGTGGGCCAGTCCTGCAGCACGGTCGCGACGAACGGGCCGCCCTTAGCGATCTCGGCAATGGCGAAATCGTCTCCATTCATGCTGGCCACGTCGACGCCTTCGGCGCCAGCCGACTCGACAGCCTGTACTGCCCCGAAACCGGCCGCGTCGAAGCCGGCCCAGACCCCCACGGGTGCGGCGTCGCCGGGGTGCGACTGAAGGTAGTCCTGCACAAAGGACAGAGCCTCCTCCTGTGCCGCGCCGGGAGACTGGATCTGGTGGTTGGCAGCCACGTTGAAGCCATTCTTCTCGAAGAGTTCCGTGGCGACGTCGGTGCGCAGGCGAATGCCCGGATGTGAGTCCCAGCCGACAATCAGTACGTCGCCGCCGCCAGGGTTGGCGTCGATGATCGCCTGGGCACTGGCCGTGGCCAGCTGCGTATTGTCGCTGGTCACGTTCAGCGCGTAGGGCTCATAAGGCTCGACCCCTGCATCGATGGCGAAGACCGGGATGCCGGCGTCGTTGGCGGCCGTGACGCCGAGGCTGGTCTTCTCCTGCGAGGTATAGCCCATGACGATGGCATCCACGTCACGTGAGATGGCATCCTGCAGCTGGGCGTTGAGCTTGTTGTAATCGTTGGCGCTGTCCGAGACGGAGACCTGCCAGCCCTTCTCCGTTGCCTGCTCCTCGAACATGTCCACGCCGGTCTTGACGGCCGGAGTTGCGTACGAAGCCGTGAACACGGCGACTACCGGTGCGCCGTCGGCTGCCGGCTCCGCCGTAGCGTCCGCCCCTCCGCCGCAGCCGGTGAAAACGAGGAGCGAAACTGCGGCTGTGGCCGCGGCGGCCAGGAATCTGTTGTTGCGCATGAGTCATACTGCCTTTCAGCGAAGTGTGCGAAATTCAGGATTTGAAGCTGTCCAGGTTGTCCTTGTTGACCAGGACGCCGGGCATTTCCTCGTAGTTCTGCTCAGGATCGGTGCCGTTGAAATCGGCTTCCATCACCTCTGCCATGCGTCCGACGATGGCGTCCCAGTCCTGGAATACCGTGGCCGCGAAAGGCCCGGCTTTGCCGATCTCCGCTACGGCCTGGTCGGTGGCATCGATGCCGGTCACCGGGATCTCGGTCCGGCCGGCGGAGTTGAGCGCCTGGGCTACCCCCATCGCAGCCGCATCCCAGCCTGCCCACACTCCGTCGAGGTCATCCGTTCCCCCGTTGGCCTGAAGGAAGTCCGTGGTGAAGTTGAGCGCTTCGCCTTGGGACGAAGCAGGTTCCTTGACTTGCTTGATGTCGACGATTTCGGCGCCAGCCTCCTCCAGGTAGGCGATGGCTTCCTGGGTCCTCAGCCGGATGCCCGGATGCGGGTCGTGGCCGATCACCAGCACCTTGCCGGGGCCGCCCATTGCATCGAGGAGCGCCTGCGCGCTGATCTCGCCGAGCTGCACGGAGTCGCTGGTGACATTCAGTGCCACGCCCTCCATCGGCGCCGTGCCGCCATCGATCACGTAGACGGGAACTTCGGCATCATTGGCGGCCTGCAGGCCCACCGTGATCTGCTCGGGAGTCGGGAAGCCAAGCACAATCGCATCGACCTTCCGTAGGGACGCGTCCTGCATCAGCGAGTTGACCTGGTTGAAGTCGAAGTCCGTGTCCGACACGGTGACGTCCCAGCCCTTGCCCGTGCCCAGCTCCTTGAAGGCGTCGATGGCGTACTTGGCGGCCGGCGTGCCGTAGGAACCGGTGATGACGGCAACTTCGATGTCTTCCGTCCCCTGCTCCGAAGACGCCGCGTTTCCGCCGCAGCCCGCCAGGATGAGGGCCATGGCCAGGCCGCCGGCCAGTGCAATCAGTTTTTTCATGTCAGGAAACTCCCTTGTTGCCCAGCCGTGAGAACGCCACGGCAGCGATGATGATGATGCCGGTCAGGAACTGCTGCACGTAGGTGCTGACGCCGATGATGTTCAGCCCGTTGCTGAGGACACCGAGGATGCCAACGCCGATCAGCGTTCCGCCGATGTTGGCCGTCCCTTCCTTGGAGATGGTCATGCCCAGGAACACGGCGGCGATGGCCAGCAGCATGTAGGAGTCGCCGCTCGTGGCAGTGGCGCTGGCCAGCCGGCTGGTGAGGACCACTCCAGCCAGGGCGGCCCCGACTCCCGCCACCACGAAGGCCAGGAACCGGACGCGGTTCACGTTCACTCCGCTCAGCTTGGCAACTTCGGCGTTGCCGCCCACGGCGTGCCAGCGGCGCCCGATCGTGGTGTTGCGGAGCACGAACCACACGACCAGCGCGACAGCAGCCGCCATGAAGATGGGAATCGGTAGCCCAAGCCAGCGCCCCTGGCCGAGCGACATGAAGCCCTGAGGCAGGCCGAACAGCGTGGTTCCGTCGGTGGTGATGAAGGCCAGTCCGGAGACCGACGTCATCGTGGCCAGGGTGGCGACGAAGGCCGATAGCTTCAGGTACGCCGTCAGGTAGCCATTAACCGCGCCCACCAGAGCTCCGACAACCAGTGCTCCGGCCACCGCAACCGCGGTTCCTTGTCCGGCAATCAGCAATTGCGCGACGACCGCCCCGGAGACGGAGGCAGTGGCGCCCACCGAGAGGTCGAAGTTGCCGACGACCATGACGACGGTCTGCACTGCGGCGATGATGGCCAGGATTGCCACCTGCTCCAGGACATTACGCAGGTTGCCGAAGGTGAGGAACACATCCGGGCGCATCAGGCCGAAGGCGGCGACCAGCAAAGCGAAACCAATGATCGTCCCGCCCGATTTGATGGGCCCCAGCGCCGAAGCGTAGGGCCGTTTTCCGGCGGGCGCCGACACGTTTCCGGGAAGCGGCGGTGCCGCCGCCTTGTTCTCCGCCTGGGTTTTTTGTGCAGTGTTCATGATGCTGCCCTTCCATAGCAGTAGGTCAGTAGCTGCTCCTCGTCGGCGCCCTCCGCGGGGACTTCGCCGGATATCCGCCCTTCGTGCATCAGGATGATGCGGTCTGCCAGCCCGATCAGTTCCGGCAGTTCCGAACTGACCACAATGACCGCGGTCCCCTGCGTCGCCAGGCGGCGGATCAGGCCGTAGATCTCGGACTTCGTGCCGACGTCGATGCCGCGCGTCGGTTCATCGAGCAGCAGGACTTTGGGATTGCGTGCCAGGTACTTGGCCAGCACGACTTTCTGCTGGTTCCCTCCGGAGAGCTGGCCAACAATCTGCTGGTGGCCCCGGCTCTTGATCTGCAGCTCGGCGATGGAGTTCGACGCCAGGGACCTGATCCGGGAACCTGCGACCAGCCCCCATTTGCTGATCGCCTTCAAATTTCCGACGGCGATGTTCTCCCCGATCGACTGGGACAGGACGACGCCCTGGCTGCGCCGTTCCTCCGGCACGAGGGCGATGCCGCGGTCCAGCGCCGCGGCCACTGTCCGGTGGCTGCACTCCTGCCCGTCGACGACGATTCGCCCGGAGGAAGACCGCTGGGCGCCGGCGATGATGCGTAGGAGCTCGCTGCGTCCGGATCCGGCCAGCCCGCCGATGCCCAGCACTTCGCCTGGCCTGACCGAGAACGAGGCGTCCTTGACCCGCCGGCCGGACAGGCCGGCCACTTCCACGGCCGTTCCCGGGCCCGGCACTCCCCGTGCCGGAAACAGCTCGTCCTGCCGGCGCCCCACCATCGTGGAGATAACCTCGTCGATGGTCGTGTCCGCGACCTCCGTCGTCGTTATCACGGTCCCGTTGCGCATGATCGTCGCCCGGTCGCACAGCTCGAACACCTCCTCAAGCCGGTGCGATACGTAGAGGATGGCCACGCCCTCGGCCCGCAGGCTGCGCAGGACCCTGAACAGGTCCTGGATCTCGTGGTCCGTCAGCGCAGCGGTCGGCTCGTCAAGGATCAGGACCTTCGCCTCGACGGCGATGGCACGGGCGACGGCCACCATGGTCTGCTGTACGGGAGTGAGCCGGCCGGCCATCCGGTGGACGGGAATGTGTCCCTGATTGAGCCGCTCGAGCTGTTTCCGGGCGACGCGCCGCAGTTCCTTCCAGTCAACCAGGCCGCCACGGGAAGGCAGTTCGTCCCCCAGCACGATGTTCTCCGCGACCGAGACGTTCGGCACGATGGACAGTTCCTGGTAGAGCGCGACTACGCCTGCTTTGTGCGCGGCGCCCACTCCCTTGAAGGCCATAGGCTGGGCCTCCACCCTGATGCTGCCGGCGTCGGGCGAATAGACCCCGGTGAGGATCTTGATGAGGGTGCTCTTGCCGGCGCCGTTTTCGCCCAGCAGCGCGTGTATCTCGCCGGGGCGGATCCGCAGGTCGACTCCGTCCAGGGCGAAGACGCCGTCGAAGTGCTTGGTTATGCCCTCGGCTTCGAGGACATGCTGGATTGTGGTGGTCATCGTGTATCCATCCCTAGGTCTGGCCTGAAGGCCGGAGGAATCGTGTGCCGCTGCCGCTCAGCGCGCATGCGACAGGGCCAGGGCGCCGCCGTCGATGACGTAGGCCCCGCCGGTCATGAAACTGGAAGCCCCGGAGGCCAGCAGGAGCGCGAGCCCCTTCAATTCGTCGGGATGCGCCATCCGCCCCAGCGGGATCGTCTCCGCCCACAGCCCGTTGAGCTCCGGTGCGTCCAACGCCCCCTCGCCGGCAATATTCGTGCGGAAGGGGCCGGGGGCAATGGCATTGATCCGCACACCCCGCGGAGCCAGTTCGAGCGCGGCCTGCCGCACGATGTTGAGGACGGCCGCCTTCGTGGCGACGTAGGCGTAGCCGACCATCGGATCGGCGCGGAAGCCGGCGGTGGATGCCGTGACCACGATCCTGCCGCCGTCGCCAATGGTCGGGGACGCGGCCCTAAGCGTGTTGAAGACCCCGTTCAAGTTCACGCCGACGACGGCGTCCCAGTCCTCCTGCTGCGTTCCGGCCAAGGTCCCGCCCGCCTCCGGGAACCCCGGGCCGCGGGAAATGCCGGCGTTGGCGAAAACGATGTCCAGCCTGCCGAAGTAGTCCTTGATGTCCTCCACGGCGGCGGCGATCGAGTCCACCGCCGCAACATCGGCGGCTACCCCGAACGTCTTCCCACCTTGGGCCTCAATGCCGGCCGCAACCGCATCAAGCCGCTCCCGGTCCACATCGATGAGCCCTACGCTGGCCCCTGCCTGGGCGAGGATCTCGGCGATGGCTTTCCCCAGCCCGCTGCCGGCCCCCGTCACGACGGCCGCTTCCCCGGACAGGTCGAACATTTCCTGGATGCTCCGCGGTGTTGCGGCATGCTCCATTTGGGCAGTAGACATCGTCGTCCGCACGTCCTTTTTGTCGATGGTCCCTTGGCCGGAAGGCGGCATTCGCGCCGGCCTTCCGTGGCCTGCTGGCCTTTCCCAGAGCGTATTAGTGATCCAAGTCACCGGCATCCAGCAGCCGTGCACGCCGCTGTCGAATGCGTGCACTGCTCGGCGCACCACGTCCCGGCACGGCGGCACCGGCGGCCGCCCGCGCGTTCATTTGTGACGCGACACACAATAGAGCACGCTAGAATGCATCAACCCGCCAGCCGTGCAGCGCGGCAGCAGGGACAGGATCCACCAAGCATTCCGGGGAGGATGTTTGCCATGGCTCATGCCGATTCAGGAGTAGCTCCGCGCCGTACCCTGCGGCCGGACCAGCCCGTGACGTTCAGCGGCTGGCGCGATACCGTGGCTCGCTCCCTGCTCAGCTTCGATTTCGATTTCGACGAGCCCCAGTCGTTCAAGGGC
Organism: Arthrobacter crystallopoietes BAB-32; assembly: GCF_000328305.2. Taxonomy (GTDB): domain Bacteria; phylum Actinomycetota; class Actinomycetes; order Actinomycetales; family Micrococcaceae; genus Crystallibacter; species Crystallibacter crystallopoietes_A. Next base: position 12,029 of record NZ_ANPE02000111.1, read on the forward strand.
GCGGTGCAGAGCAAGCCTTTCGCGGACCTCGAATTCATCAACATGGTCTGCGGCCGCCACGCCGCCTACCGCGACGCGTCCAAGATCGAGCTGGGGCAGCGTCCCGAGTACCTGATGACGCTCCAACTGTCCGGTGAATTCCGGCTGACCCAGGAGGGCCGGACAGCCGTCCTCAAGCCCGGGCACTTCACGTTCTACGACTCGACAAAGCCGGCCTCGCTGGAGAGCAGCGACGACTACCGCTCGCTGTGCATCAAATTCCCGAAGAAACTCATCGGCCCGGCCGGCGACGCCGTGAGTGAGCTGACGGCGACCCGCATCGATGCGGATTCCGGCCTGGCCCCCTCGGTCTGGGCGCTCCTGAGCACACTCAACGAAACGCTGGACAACGTCTCCAACGTCAACCGCTATTCGACCGTCAGCAGTGTCATGAACCTGGTCGGAACGATGCTCGCCAGCCAGGCTGGCGCTCCCGCGCCTGCACATCCCAAGGAAACCCGCGCTTCCCTCCTGCAACGCATCCACGAGTACATCGACGACCATCTGGGAGATCCGGAACTCGGCCCGCAGGAAGTCGCCGGCGCGCACTTTATTTCAGTGCGGTACCTTCACAGCCTCTTCCAGGACAGCGGGACCAGTGTCGCGGCCTCGATCCGGGACCGGCGGGTGGAACGCTGCCGCATCGACCTGGCCGACCCGGCACTGATCAGCGTGCCGGCCTCCGCCATCGCCAGCCGCTGGGGCTTCAAAGGAGCCTCGCACTTCGGCCAGATCTTCAAAGCGGCCACCGGGCTGACGCCCGCCGAATTCCGGCACCACGCCACCACCGGAAGCCACTGATTCCCTCCCGCCTCCTGGCGGTGCCCTGCCCGGCCGCCGCCTCCCTTCGCCATGCCCGGGACATCCGGCGGCAACGCTGCACGGATTCGACATTGGTGGTCACTCTCAGGTGATTTCAGTGACCTGGATCATAACTACGGTGGTGCCAACCCCGTAGAAATCACTCGGGTCCCGATCCTGTCAAAGGAGACACCATGGCTTACATCGAAGGTTCGCACCACGTGACCCTCTCTGTCGGAGGCGCCCAGGAGGACGTCGACTTCCACGTCAAGACCTTGGGCATGAAGTTCATCAAGCGGACGGTGCTCTTCGACGGCTCCAAGCCGATCTATCACCTGTACTACTCCAACGCCAACGGCGACCCCTCGTCGGTCGTCACGACGTTCCCCTGGGCCCAGGCCGGCCTCTACGGCAAGCGCGGCACCAACCAGGCCCGCGAAGTGCTGCTGTCGGTCCCGGAGGGCTCGCTGGACTTCTGGCAGAAGCGCCTGACCGAGCACAAGGTCGAGGTTGAGAACATCGAACGCTTCGACCAGCGCCGCCTGGCCTTCCGCCACCCCTCCGGCATCGAATACGTCTTCGTCCCCACCGTCGGCGACGAGCGCGAAGGCTTCGCCGGCAACGGCGTCCCCCAGGAACACGCCATCCACGGCATCCACGGCGTCGGCATCCACGTCACCACTCCCGATCGGATGGTCGACTTCGCCAACGACACCTTCTTCTCCCAGGGCCGGATCAACGAAGACGGCGACCTCGCCCAGTTCCAGGTCGGCAACGCCAAGTACGGCAACCACGTCGAACTGACCGCCAACATCAGCGAAGACCAGGGCACCTGGCACTACGGCTCCGGCACCTACCACCACTTCGCGTGGAACCTGGATACCTTGAAGAACCAGGACGAAGTCAAGTTCGACATCGAAGGCGCCGGCTACACCGACATCTCCGAACTCAAGGACCGCAAGTACTTCAAGTCCGTCTACGTCCGCACGCCCGGCGGCGCACTATTCGAGCTCGCGGTCACCCACGAAGACGGCGGCTGGACCTGCGACGAGTCCCCGCAGGAACTGGGCACCCGCTTCCAGCTGCCCGAGCAGTTCGAGCACCGGCGTGGCGAGATCTTCGAGCAGCTCGAGCACATCGACGTCTAGGCCGAGCGCACTTCAAGGAGAACACTATGACTGAACAGACCCTCACCACGTCCCGGCTGCACGTCAGCGACCAGTTCGACGCTCTGATGGAGCGGCTCGATGCGATTACGCCGCTGCTCAAGGCGAACGCCGACGCAAACGAAGCCGGCGGCCGCCTCACTCCCGAGGTGGAGGCTGCCCTCAAGGAGTCCGGCGCGTACAAGGTCGGCATTCCGCGAAACCTCGGCGGCTACGAATTCTCGCCCAAGCAGGTCATCCAGGCTATCGAGAAGATTTCCTACGCCGATGCCTCCGCCGGCTGGGTCTTCATGGCCCTGCAGATGATCACCGGCACCACCGCCGCCTGGCTGCCTGAAGAAGCCACGGCGGAGCTGTTCCCGGACAGCGAAAACTACGCCCTCGTCGCCGGACAGGGCACGCGCCTGGGCAAGGCGGTAAAGGTCGACGGCGGCTACCGGCTTTCCGGGTCCTGGTCCTTCGCGTCGGGCATGCACCAGGCCACGCACATCCATACCGCCGCCTTCTGCGAAGAGACCGGCCAGGCGCTGGTGTTCACGCTGCCGAAGGAGCAGGCCACGCTCATCGACAACTGGGACGTGATGGGCCTGAAGGCCACCGGCTCGATCGATTACGTGATCGAGGACGTCTATGTGCCGGAGAGCTACGTCTACGAGGTCTCCACGATGGACTCCCTCAACGGCGGCGCGATCTTCCACCTCGGCCTCGCCAACATGTCCGGCATCTGCCACACCGGCTGGGCGCTCGGCGTCGCACGCCGCGTGCTGGACGAGATGAAGGAGCTCGCACAGAAGAAGTCGGGCGCGCCCGGCGCCTCGGTGGACACCGACCAGTTCCACGCCGCCTTCGCGCAGGCCGAAGCCAAGCTGCGCTCGGCCCGGGCCCTGGTCATGGAAACGTGGGCCGACAACGAGGCCACGCTGGACAAAGGCGAGCTGCTCTCCACCGAGCAGGAAACCCTGACCCGGCTGACGCTGAACAACACCACCTGGTCCGCGCACGACGTCGTTATGACGGTGTACAAGTGGGCGGCCACCGCGGCCCTGCGCTCGGGCGACCTGCAGCGCTTCTTCCGGGACATGCATGCCGGCACCCAGCACGTCACCTCCGGTCCGGGCGTCCTGCAGAACTGCGGCCGCCACCTGGCCGGCCTGGCGCCCAACGCCCACTGGGTCTTCCTCGAGCTGAAGGACCAGTAGGCAATCCGCCACAGCGTGCCGGCCGGGCTACCTCGGCCGGCACCCCTTCGACCACCTCTCCGACCTCCAGGAGCTCCCATGCCCAGCACTTCCACCCAAGCCACGGACCGTCAGGGTGCGCAGTTCGACCAGCTGCTTGCCGCGGAGGACTTCAAGGCGGCCTTCCGCAACCATCCGGCGGGCGTCTCCATCGTCACCGCGGATCCCGGGGACGGCCCCGTCGGCCTCACCGCCACCTCGGTCTTCTCCGTTTCAGCCAACCCGCCGCTGCTCGTCTTCTCGCTCTCCGGGCGCTCCTCCTCGACACCGTCACTGCGCCGGGCGGAAACCGTCGTCGTGCATTTGCTCGGCGCGGACCAGCTGGACCTGGCGAAGACGTTCTCCACCAGCGGGATCGACCGCTTCGCGGACACCGGCAGCTGGACCCGGCTCGTCACCGGCGAACCGGTCCTGCCAGCGGCCAACGCATGGCTGCGCGGGAAGATCGTGAACCAGATGGAGGCCGGGGACTCGACCGTCGTCGCCGTCCAGGTCCTCCAGGTCCAGGTTCCCGACGACCAGGCCCGTGCCGCCGGCCAATCCCACCCGCTGGTCTACCACAACCGCACCTGGCACCAGCTCGGCGATCACTCGGCCATCTCATGACGCCGTCCAACCCGCATCTTGAACCGGATCCGGTGTTCCACGGGGCCACGCTGGCCGACGCGGAGTTCGCCGTCCTCGCGGTCCATGGCCGCGGCCAGTCCCCCGCCTTCATGCAGGACCTCACGGACCGGATCGGACTGCCGGGCTTCGGCTACCTGATGCCCGCGGCCGACGGCAGCACCTGGTACCCCGGCGGCTTCATGCAGCCCATCGAAGACAACCAGCCGCACCTCGACCACGCACTGGAAGCCATCGGCACCCACATTAACCGGCTCCGCTCCCAGGGCTTCGGCCCGGAACGGACAGTGCTGCTGGGCTTTTCACAGGGAGCCTGCCTGCTCTCCGAGTATCTGCTGCGCCACCAGGACCGCTACGCCGCCGCCATCTTGCACACCGGCGGCTACCTGGGTCCGGAGGAGCACGGGTGGCCGGAGGAGGGAGCCCTCGACGGCGTTCCCGTCCTGCTCGCCTCTGCTGCTGAGGACGCCTGGGTGCCGCTGCCGCGGATCGAAGCCACCGCCGTCGCACTGTCCAAGGCGGGTGCCGCCGTCGAACTCACCACCTACGACGACCCCGAACACCACATCAACGACGATTCCGTCATCCTTATGCGCCGCCTGCTGCGCGCGCTCACCGCGAAGGAGTCCTGAATGGCTACCGCACCCCATCTCACCGACACACCTCTGGTCACCTCCCGCCGCGGGCAATTCTGGGTGCCCGGGGAAAGGATTACGACGCCGGGCGGCACCGTCCAGCGCGGACCCATGTTCGTCATGTGGGAGGCGCCAGAAACCGTCTCCCAGCCCTACCCGCTCGTGCTGGTGCACGGCGGCGGCGGCCAAGGCACGGACTGGACGGGCACGCCGGACGGGCGGCCAGGCTGGGCACAGCGGTTCGTCGAGGCAGGCTTCGCCGTCTACATCGTGGACCGTCCCGCGCACGGCCGCTCGCCGTACCACCCGGACGTCGTCGGGCCGATGGGCGGCGCCTTCCCGTACGAGGCCGCCGGCGGCTTGTTCCTCCCCGAGGACGCCGCCGGCGCGCAGACCCAGTGGGGCTACGAGCGCGAAATCGGCTCCGAACACCTGGACCAGCTGACCGCGTCCATGGGACCGCTGCCAGCCGACCTCGCCGAATCGCAGGCCATGGACGCTGACCGCCTGGCCAGGATGCTTGACAGTATTGGTCCGGCCATCCTGGTCACCCATTCCGCCGGCGGTCCCGCCGGCTGGCTTGCCGCCGACGCCCGGCCGGACCTGGTGAAGGGCATCGCGGCGATTGAGCCGGTTGGTCCTGCCTTCGCCGAAATCCCCGGCATGGGTACGCTCTCCTGGGGACTGACCTCGGCGCCGATCAGCTACGAACCAGCGTTCGCGGATGCCGCGGAAGCCCGGGCTGCGGACCCTGAAACGCTCAGCATCCCTGCGCTGGCGGGCAAGCCCGTAGCCGTCGTCGTCGGCAGCGCCTCGCCCTTCGCCGCCTTCGAACCGGACGTCGTCGGCTTCCTGCAGACCGCCGGCGCGGACGCCGAACTGCTGCACCTGAAGGAGCACGGCATCGAGGGCAACGGCCACGGCCTGATCTTCGAAACGAACTCCGACGAAACCGTCAGGCCAGTGATCGCCTGGCTTGAGGCCAACTGGCCGCAGAGCTGACCGCACAGGTAGTCCCCGGTGGTTCCGCCACCGGGGACTACCGCCATCCTTACCGGGAGAACTGAGAATGAGCCTGACTTTTGAGCATGTGACGTTGAGGCAGCGGGTGCTGTTCGGGACCGGGAAGGCCCCGGAGAACCTGGCCGCCGAGGTTGAGCGGTTCGGCGCGCAGAAGGTGATGGTGATCGCCTCCGAGTTCGAGGCCGCGATCGCCCGGGAGGTATCCG
>NZ_ANPE02000110.1 GCF_000328305.2 Arthrobacter crystallopoietes BAB-32
TGCCCGGCGCGCCGCCGGTGTGCGGGGCCACGCTCATGCCGTCGCTTCCGCCGGCAGAACAGCCGCTGCGTCGAGCAGCTGCTCGAGTTCGGCAATGCCCTTGTCCGCCAAGCTGGACCACAGGATCCGGCCTGGGGCAGCTGGTACCGGAACCACGTGCGGGATGGCGACAGTCACCAGCCCGGCCGCCTGGGCTGAGGTGGCGCCCGGAACCGAGTCTTCCAGGGCTACGACTCGGTCGGCGCTGAGCCCGGGATACTCCGCGGACAGTTCGTCCAGGGCCCGCAGGTAGGGCTCCGGGTGCGGCTTGCCGTGTTCCACCATGTCCCCGGTGACCAGCAGCCGGAAACTGTCCTGTGGAAGGGCGGCCACGATTTCCTCGGCGAGTGCCTTCTCGGACATGGTCACGAGCGCGGTGGGAATGCCGGCAGCGCGCAGTTCAGTGAGCAGTTCCCGTGCGCCGGGCCGCCACGGAATCTGCCGGCGCACCCTCTCGATGACAGCTCCGATCAGGTGGTCGATGATTTCCCGCACCTGGAGCTCCACCCCGGCCTGCTGAAGCACCGCCGCGGAAGCGGGCAACGCATTGCCAACCAGAGTGCGGCCGAGCTCATCCGACCAAGTGCCGCCGAAGCTGCGGACCAGTTCCGTTTCGGCTTCGATCCAGTAGGGTTCGGTGTCCACCAATGTGCCGTCCATGTCCCACAGGACGGCTTGCAGGAGCGGCTCATCGGCGGAGCGGGATGGAGAAGGCATGGTCTTAGTCTACGGTGGCGCGCTGTGCCGCCTGGTCCCGTACCGCGCCACTATGCCGACGGCGAATCAAAGTCCCGCTTCGCTGACAAGTGAAGAGCCTTCGGTCTAGGGTGAAGAAGTGAGCAATATGGACAACAGCGAGGCTCGGGGACTGCGTTCCCTTTTCCCCCGCCAGCACGAGGAAGGCCAGCCGCGGCGGAAGCTGACGGTAATGCTGGCGGCGTTCGAAGGCTGGAATGATGCGGGGGAAGCGGCCACGGATGCGGTCAAGTACCTCAGCCGGCTCTGGGACGGCACAAAGGTGGCCAGCATCGACCCGGACCTCTACTACGACTTCCAGTTCACCCGGCCCATCGTGCGGCGGACGGCCTCCGGCGAACGCCGGATCAAGTGGCCCACGACCAAGCTCACCCGCTGCAGCATCCCGTCGTCGGACGTGGACATCGTCTTCGTCCACGGCGTCGAGCCCTCCTACCGCTGGCGGGCGTACACCGCCGAACTGCTGGCCCACGCGACGGAACAGGACGTGGACTGCCTGGTCCTGGTGGGAGCCCTGTTGGCCGACGTGCCGCACAGCCGGCCCATTCCCGTCACGGCGACCAGCGAGGACGATGGCGTCCGGGAAGCGCTGAACACCGAGCCCAGCCAGTACGAGGGACCCACCGGAATCGTCGGTGTCCTGTCCGAGCTGGCCTCCTTGGCCGGGATTCCCACTATCTCGCTATGGGCGGCCGTGCCTCATTATGTCGGACAGGCCCCCTCACCGAAAGCCGAGCTCGCTCTGCTCCACCGGCTCGAGGACATTCTCCAGGTTCCGTTCGATACGAGTGTCCTGACCGAGGAGGCCGAAGCGTGGGAGCGCGGTGTCAACGAACTGGCCACCGAGGACCCGGAAGTCGCCGCTTACGTGCACCAGCTCGAGGAAGCCAAGGACACAGCCGAGCTGCCGGAAGCGACCGGGGAATCGATTGCGCGGGAATTCGAACGCTACTTGAAGAAGCGCCGCAAGGACTGAGCGGCGGCAGGCGCCGGGACGGGTGCCGACGGCGGTCTGCCGCAGCACGATCCCGTCCCGGGCCGCGCTCCTGGGAACTTAGAGCCGGATGCCCAGCAAGGCGTCCAGCACTTCGGCCGCGGGAGTCCCGGCGGCTTCACCGGTGTCCGCTCCGGAACGTGCGGCAGCGAGGACCGAGCCGGCCCAGGCATCCACCGCGTCGAGGGCAGCCGGAGCGTCCAGGTCCTTGGCCAAAGCGGCTCGGATAGCGGCCGCCAGTTCGCTTGTTCCGCTGCTGCCGCCGGCGCGGGCAGCCTCCCGCCACCTGCCCAGCCGGGCCCGTGCCTGGACCAGCAGCTCGTCCGTCCAGAACCAGTCGCTGCGGTAGTGCTGTCCCAGCAGCACCGTCCGGATAGCCGCCGGATCCTCCCCCGCGGCGCGCAGCTTCGAGACGAGCACCAGGTTGCCCTTGGACTTGCTCATCTTCTCGCCATCCAGTCCCACCATGCCGGCGTGGACGAAGTGCCGTGCCAGCGGCGTCCTGGTCAGGGCGTAGGCGTGACCGGCGCTCATCTCGTGGTGCGGGAAGCTGAGGTCCGAGCCGCCGCCCTGGACGTCGAAGGTCTCCGGCAGGAACCGGCGGGCAATAATGGAACATTCGATATGCCATCCCGGCCGGCCTTCGCCCAGCGAGTTGCCGGGCCACTTTGGCTCGCCCTCGCGCGCCACCCGCCAGAGCAGGGCATCCAGCGGGTGCCGTTTGCCGGGCCGGTCCGGGTCACCGCCGCGTTCGGCGAAAAGCGGCAGCATTTCCTCTTCGGTCAGCCGTGACGTGAGGCCGTTGTGCCAGCCTTCCCCGGCAGCGGCGACCGAGTCGAAATATACGTCGCCGTCCGGCTCGTTCCCTTCACCCGGCACGCGGTAGGCCAGCCCGGCATCGAGGAGCTGCTCCACGGCGGGAATGATCCAGGGGACGGATTCGACGGCGCCAATATAGTGGTCCGGCGGCAGGACGTTGAGCGCTTCCATGTCTTCGCGGAACAGGTCCGTCTGGTCCTTCGCCAGCGCTTCCCAGTCCACGCCGGTCGCGTTGGCCCGCTCCAGCAGCGGATCATCCACGTCCGTCACGTTCTGGACGTACTGCACGGTCCTGCCCGCATCACGCCAGTAGCGGTTGAGCAGATCGAAGGCAACGTAGGTCGCCGCGTGCCCCATGTGCGTCGCGTCGTAGGGGGTAATGCCGCACACATAGAGCGAGCCGGTCTCCCCCGGTTCCAACCGCACCTCGCGGCCTGCGGCCGTGTCGAAGAGCAGCAGTTCGTCACTGCCGCCAGGCAGTGACGGCACCTCACGTGCGTTCCAACCAAACAATGGCTGTTCCTTCCGGTAAGTGTCGCGGCTCCGGTGAGGGACCGCCGTCGTACTTTAAGCGTTGATGACGCCCAAGCCCAGCAGAATGTACAGCAGCAGGCCCAGTCCGATGCGGTACCAGACGAACGGCTTGTAGCTGCGGGTGGAGATGAATTTCAGGAACCACCCGATGATCACGAAGCCCACGGCGAAGGCCACCACTGTCGCCAGCGCCGTCGGGCCCGGTCCGTACGGTCCGGGCTGGTCGAGGCCGGTGAACAGCTGGTAGAAACCGCTCGCAAACACCGCTGGCACCGCCAGCAGGAAGGCGTACCGGGCTGCTGCCTCGCGGGTGTAGCCCATCAGCAGGCCCGCCGTGATTGTGCCGCCGGAGCGGGAGACACCGGGAATCAGGGCCAGCGCCTGGGCCAAGCCGTAGAGGATGCCGTGCTTGTAATTGAGCTTATCGAGTGTGCGCACCTGCTTGCCTATTGTGTCGGCCACGGCCAGGATGAGGCCGAACACAATCAGCATGGTCGCCACGATCCAGAGGCTGCGGAAGGTGCCTTCGATCTGGTCCTCGAAGAGCAGGCCGAGCACGCCGATCGGGATCGAGCCGATAATCACCAGCCAGCCCATGCGCGCATCCGGGTCGTTCCGCGGGACTTTGCCGGTCAGCGAGCCGAGCCAGGCCTTGACGATGTTGACGATGTCCTTCCAGAAATACACCAGCACAGCGGTTTCGGTGCCCAGCTGCGTGATCGCGGTGAAGGCAGCACCCGGATCCGCTGCCCCGGGCAGGAATTCGCCCACCACGCGCAGATGGGCGCTTGAGGAAATCGGAAGGAATTCGGTCAGGCCCTGGATCAGTCCCAAGAAGGCCGCTTCAAGCCAAGTCACAAGTTAGACCTTAAAGCACCGGCCGCACGGGGGCAGAACCGGACACCGCCGGGGAGCCAAAGATCACCCCGCAGTATGACCTGTCACCGGCAGGCCGTAGGCTTTTGCCCATGGAGCAGAATCGCTTGGGCAACAGCGGATTAAAGGTGCCGCATCTCTCGCTGGGCACGATGACGTGGGGCGAAGCCACGGACGAGGAAAGCGCGGCCATCATGCTGCGGTCCTACCTGGAAGCAGGCGGCACGTTGCTGGACACCGCGGCTGCCTATGGGGACGGCACCAGCGAGGCTGTCATCGGCGCGTTCCTGGGCGAACTCGTGCCGCGCCAGGAGGTGACTATCGTCTCCAAGGCCGGTCTGGGCCGCCGCAGCGGGGCCCGTGAAGTGGACGCCTCGCGCGGGGCGATGCTGCGGTCGCTGGATGCGAGCCTGGCCCGGCTGGGAACCGACTACCTTGACTTGTGGCTGGCGCACACTTGGGACGACCAGGCGCCACTGGAGGAAACGCTTTCCGCGCTGGAGTTCGCTGTGACGTCGGGCCGGGCCCGGTACGTGGGTGTCTCCAACTACGCCGGCTGGCAGCTGGCGCGGGCCATATCGCTCAGCCCTGTGCCGCTCGTTGCTGTCCAGTCGGAGTATTCGCTGCTCAAGCGCACCGCGGAGCGGGAACTTATCCCGGCTGCACAGGCGCTGGGCGCGGGCGTGATGGCGTGGTCGCCGCTGGGCCGCGGAGTGCTGACCGGCAAGTACCGCGGCGGAATCCCGGCGGATTCCCGGGGCGGGTCGGAGGCGGGGGCAGCCTATGTCGAGCCCTACCTGACTGGCCGGCCGGTCCGTATTACCGAGGCGCTGGCGACGGCGGCGCGGGGCCTCGATGTTCCGCCCCTTGAGCTGGCCTTGGGTTGGTTGCTGGGACAGGCCGGAGTCGCCACCGCCGTGGTCGGACCCCGGACCCCCGCCCAGCTGAACCAGATCCTGCAGGCTTCGCCCAAGAGCATTCCGGCGGAGATTGCCTCTGCCCTGGACGATATTTCCGCGCCGCCGGCCTGACAGCGGCGCAGCCGCGCTATTTCTCCTCGATCTCCAGGTCATCGTCGAAGGGATCCGCGACGTCGTCATAATCGTCGTCGTCGCCGTCTTCGTCCTCGGTCTCGTCGTAGATCACCAGAGGTGTAACTTCACCGTAGGCGTCGTAAAGTGCATCCTCATAGGCTTCGAAGGTCTCCATGATGGAGGAGAATGCGGCTTCCACTGCCGGGTCATTGTCCCCGCGCCGGCTGGAGGCGGCTGCGAGGTGTTCTTCGAGGGCGGACGTGAATGACTGGAGCGCGACACGCGGATCAATGGCCATGTAGTAGACGTTAGCCGTTGGGGGAAGAATAAGTGAAGAGATCGGAGGGCAATGAGGGAACAATTTGGAACAGGCACCGGCAGTCGCGAGCGCGACCATGCCCGCGACTATGAATACCTCGTCCTGACCGTGAGCAAGGGCGAGTCGGTCAAGGAAGCGCGCCGTGCGCTGGCCGAACACGCGGAGTACGGCAAGTGGGATTTGGTCCGCACCCGGCTGTATATCGGCGGCAGCCGCAAGTACTGGTTGCGGCGCAAGGTTCTGCGGGTGGAAGCCACCGTCTAGCCGCCGGCGGCTGGCCGGACTGCCGGCGGAAGTCAGTCTTCGAGCGGTCCCAGCCAGGCGTTGGCGACCGTGTTGTGTGCTGATTCATCGTCCGACGGATGGTACAAGCCGGCCAGGACGTCGCGGTACAGCCGTTCCAGCTCGCTGCCACGGAAATAGCCTCCTCCGCCGGAAACACGTACCGCCAGCTCCACCACATGCTTGGCGGTTTCCGTGGCGCGGACTTTCAACCCGGCCAGTTTGGCGAACCACAGGCTCCCGTGGTCGGCGTCGTGGTCCACGTCGGCTGCCAGTCCGTCCAGCTGCGGATAGACGCCGTCCATGGCCATCGCCGCCTCGGCAACCCGGCGGCGGATATCCGGATCCTGCGCGTAGCTGCGTCCGGTTTTGTGGGACTGCCGCCGGTGGCTGTTGGCCACGGCCAGTTCCACCGCACGGCGGCCAATCCCGGTGTACACGGCGGACAGCAGGATTTCGAAGCAGGCGAAAATACCGAAAACCAGCGCATCCGGATTCGGGCCGACCGGCAGCTTCCGGAACACGCGCTCCGGCCGCGCCACCACACCTTCGAGCAGGGTCGTGTTGGACTGGCTCGCCCGCATGCCAAGTGTGTTCCAGTCCTCTTTTATGCTGTAGCCGGGCGCCTGCCGGTCAATGAAGGCCCAAACGAGCTGCGGTTCGAGTCCAGTGTCGTCCCGGCCGAAGACGCCAAGCCGCGTCCAGGCCGGCGAGAGGCTGGTGAACACCTTGGCCCCGGTGAAAGAGTAGCTGCCGTCGGCCAGCGGCTGCGCCACGGTGCGCGAGTCGAACAGGACCTGGTCGTTCCCGGCCTCGGACACGCCGAAGCCGAAGATTTCCCCCCGTCCGGCTTCTTCCAGGACATAGGACATGCTGTCGTCTCCGCGCGCCTGCAGGACCCGTGCCACACCCGTCCAGACCAGGTGCATATTCACGGCCAGCGCAGTTGCGGGCGCGGCCCCCGCCAGCCGGACCTGTGCGCGGGCTGCCTGCTGCAGGCTCCAACCCAGGCCGCCGTCGGCGGCCGGAACAAGCATCTTGAGGTAGCCCGCCGTGGCCAGTTCGTCCAGATCCTCGTGGAAAAAGCTGTTGGTTTCGTCGTAGCGGCCGGCCCGGCCTCGGATCCGGTCGAGCAGGTCATCGGGCAGCAGTTCGTCCAGAGTCTTCGCCATCGTGGCCTCAGTAGGTTGCCAGCAGGCGCCCGAGCACCCGGGTGCCGAACTTGAGCGATTCCACCGGGACCCGCTCGTCCACGCCGTGGAACATCCCGGTGAAGTCCAGTTCGTCCGGCAGCCGGAGCGGGGCGAAGCCATAGCCAGTGATGCCCAGGCGGGCCAGCGACTTGTTGTCCGTTCCGCCGGAGAGCGTATAGGGAAGGACGACGGCGTCCGGGTCCTCCGCGGTGAGCGAATCCACCATCGCGTCAACCAGGTTTCCTGCGAACGGCACCTCCAGGGCACTGTCCTGGTGAATGTAGCTGATGTCCACACCTTCGCCCGCCAGTTCCCTGATCTTGGCCAGCACCTGTTCGTCCTGGCCCGGCAGCGTGCGCGCATCGATTCGCGCCTCAGCAAGTCCAGGGATCACGTTCTCCTTGTAGCCGGCCTTGAGCACTGTCGGATTGGATGTGTTCTGGAGCGTTGCGCCGACAAAACGGGCAACGGTGCCAAGCTCCTTGAGCAGGATGTCCGGATTGTCCGGATCGAACTCGACGCCGGTCAACTCCGTGACGCCGTCGAGGAACCTCCGGGTGGTCTCCGTGAGTTCGATGGGCCACTGGTGCGCGCCGATGCGGCCCACTGCGCGGGCCAGTGTCGTTACTGCATTGTCCGGATTCAACTGGGAACCATGGCCCGCGCGTCCATTGACGGCCAGCTTCAACCAGGCGATGCCCTTTTCCGCCGTCTGGAGCATGTACGCACGTTTGCCCCCGATCGTCGCGGAAAAGCCGCCGACTTCGGAGATGGCTTCCGTGGCGCCGTCGAAAAGTTCAGGGCGGTTGTCCACGGCCCAACGAGCCCCGTACTTGCCGCCGGCTTCCTCGTCGGCGAAGAAGGCGAAGATCAGGTCGCGCTTGGGCCGGATACCCGCGCGGGCCATATGCCGGGCCACGGCCAGGATCATCGCGTCCATGTCTTTCATGTCGACGGCTCCGCGGCCCCAGATCAGGCCGTCCAGCTCCTCGCCGCTGAACGGATCGACCTGCCAGTCGTCCTTTTGGGCAGGCACCACATCCAAGTGTCCATGGACCACGAGGGCGCCGGCAGACGGATCCAGACCCGTCATGCGGGAAACCACTGAAGCCCGTCCTGGGGCGGACTCGAAGATTTCTGCCTGGAGGCCCACTTCTTCAAGCAGTCCGGCCACATACTCGGCGGCCGCCCGCTCCCCCGGCCCCTCGTTGCCGCCGTAGTTCGACGTGTCGAAACGGATCAGTTCACGGCAGATGCGGGCAACTTCATCTTCGGGCGCAATGGCGGGCATGGCAGGCTCCTTGCAATCGTCTCGTGGCTCCAGCCTACCGATGGGCCCGCTTTCAGAGGCAACTACGCTCACGCTGGAAGGGCGCGACCGGCCGCGCAAGACAGCCGATTAAGTACTTCGGCCAAAACGTGTTAGAGTTTTTCTCGCTGCTTTCGAAGGGACAGGCTCCGGCCGGCCCGGCGAAAACCACCTGCGCGGGTGGCGGAATGGCAGACGCGCTAGCTTGAGGTGCTAGTCCTCTTATTGAGGGTGGGGGTTCAAGTCCCCCTCCGCGCACAGGGAAAAGGCCCCGGAAAACCACTCGGTTTTCCGGGGCCTTCCTGCATCCGGCAGCCCCTCCCCCTCGATTTGGCGATTGCGGCCGGGCCTGACCGCGTCTACCGTGAGCCGCATACACCAGCCGCCAACCAAGGAGCCATCATGGCCGGGTTTGTCCAGATCATCGAATTCCAGACCTCCCGCATGGAGGAGATCGAACAGCTTGGGAGGCCTTCCAGGACCGATGGCACTACCCCGGCGACGTTCCGCAGGATCATTGCGACGGCGGATCGTGACCGGCCGGGAACGTACCTGCAGATCGTGGAATTCGACTCCTACGAGTCGGCGATGGAGAACTCCCGCCGACCCGAGACCAGCGAGTTCGCCGCCCGGTTCGCCGAGTTGTGCGACGCGCCGCCGGTCTTCCGCAACCTCGACGTCAGATGGGAGGACCAGGGCTGACCTCGCAGGAAGGCTAGAATGCGAACCGGCGCTATGCCACATCCCCAGTCGAGAGGAAGCCGGTTCCGATGCTCGGTGCCCACCATGCCGCCAGCGGAGCCGCCGCCTGGATCGCCCTGACCACGCAGTTCGAAGTCTCGTTGGGAGCCGTCGTCAGCGCCGAGTGGGCGCAGCAGTCCGTCGTTCTGGGTGCCGGCCTGCTCGACGTCGGCCCCACCGGCGTGATCACCGGAGCGATGGTGACCGCCGGCGCCGCGCTGGTCCCGGATGCCGACCACCGGCGCGCGACGATCGCGCATTCCCTGCCTCCGGTCTCGAACGTGGTGTGCACCGCCGTCGGCCGCGTGGCGGGAGGACACCGCCGCGGCACCCATTCGATTCTGGGCGCTGCCGGTTTCGTTGCCATCGCCTGGTTGGCCGGCCTGGCCAGCGTCGAGACCGAGCGCTTCGGCACCGTGTTTCCTGCGGCCGGCCTGCTTTGCGTGCTTCTGGTGGCCTTTGCCGCCAAGGCGCTCCGGTTCATTCCCGACCGGCTGAAAAAGACCCCGTGGGCGGTGGGCATTGCGGTTGCGGCGTTCATCACAGCCTTCTCCCCCGAGCAGCAGAACTGGTTCCCGCTGGCCATGGCGATCGGCGTGGTGGCCCATCTCCTCGGCGATATGGTCACGACCGGGGGCATCAACCTGCTGTGGCCCGTACGGATCCGGCCGCCCAAGGCGCTCCGGCGGGTCCCAGTGCTCAAGCGCATCTGGCGGCCCAACGGCAATTTCTCGCTGCCGCTGCTGGGTAACGCCGGGTCCTGGCGCGAGTGGCTCATCCTGGTGCCGGTCAGCGCCTACGTGGTGCTGGTCCTGGCCGGGGCTGCTGCGGAGTTGAGCCAGGCGGGGGTCTCCACTTTCGTCGCGACGCGATGAGCTATTCCTCCCCTTCCGGAGGTTCCTGGTGCACAATCAGCACCGGACAGCGCGCATGGGCCGACGCCGAGGAACTGACGGATCCCAGCAGCAGCCCGGCGAACCCGCCGTGCCCACGGCTACCGACGACGAGCATCTCGGCGCCGCGGCTGACTTCCGCCAGCACATGCCCGGCCTGTCCCTGATGCACACTGCGGCGCAGGTCCGCGGGAATATCATCACCGAAGGCTTCCCGCACTGACTGCTCCAGCAGGGTGCGGGTGTCTTCTTCCGGGGTCCAGTCCAGCGGGGTGAAGGTGCCCAGCGCCATGTGGTACTGCCACGCTGCAACCGCTTCGATGGTGCAGCCGAGTGCATCCGCCAGTCTCCTGGCATAGCGCAGGGCCGACAGTGACAACGGGGATCCGTCGACGCCGACGACAATCCGTTTGCGTGCTGTGTCCGGCTGGCCTTCGCCCGCTGCTTCGCTGTGCTCCATGGGACTAGTGTGGCTGTATCGGAAGGCGGCGGACAAGAGTCCGACTAATGTAGCCAGGCGGCGCAGTGGCTGTGAAGATGAGGATATGGCCCTCGCCCTCAAGCCTCCTTCAGCGCTGCGCCGCGCACTCTCCTGGCTGGAAGCCAGCTGGAGCAAAGCCCGCATGCTGCTGGCGCTCAAGGCTGCGATCGCCGTCGGTATTGCCTGGTTCATTGCCCCGTACATGCCCGGCGTCGCCGACGATTATCCGTACTACGCACCGCTGGGCGCGCTCGTGAGCATGTATCCGACATTCATGGGCTCGGTGAAGGCCGGGCTGCAGACGCTGGCAGGACTGCTGCTCGGGGTGCTGCTCGCGGGCGTAGTGGTGGTCCTGGCGGAGCCGAACCTGGTGACCATCCCGCTGGTGGTCGGCGTCGCGGTCCTGGTCTCCGGGATCGGCATCCTCGGCCATGGCAAGGACTATGTGCCGATGGCAGCCCTCTTTGTGTTGATCATCGGTGGCCAGAACGCGGACGACTATTCGGTCGGTTATGCCGTGCAGATGGCAGTCGGCGTCGCCTGCGGCCTCCTGGTCAACGTGCTGATCCTGCCGCCGCTGAACTTCAGTGCTGCGGTCCTGCAGCTGTCGAGGTTCCGCACTATGCTCGCTTCGCATCTGGAGGGCCTGGCGGAGGCGCTGACCGAGGACTGGCCGCCCCAACGGGAGGCCTGGACACGTTACAACGCGGACATCTCCGCGGCCGGGCACGATGTCCGCGACGCGATCTACCACGCTGACGAAAGCCGGAAGGGGAATCCACGTGCCCGGCTGCACCGCCGGGATATCGGCACGGACTACCAGGACCTGCGGTCCCTCGAGACGATCGGGTTCCATATTAAGGACATCACGGATGTGCTTGCCGGGGCGGGAGGACTGCAGCCGCTGTCGACCGAAATACCGGAAGAGCTGCGTACCCCGATAGCCGACTCGCTGCTCACGGCGGCGGATACGCTCCGGGCCTGGGAAGCCGGTGACGATGACCTGCCGGAGCGGCGCCAGGCCGCCTCCGACAGGCTGGACGGGCTGCTGCAGCAGGTCGAGGCGCACTCGGGTGCCGGCGCCGGCGCCATCAGTCCCGCCGCGAGCGTGGCTACGGCAGTGCGGCGCATCTTGGAGACGATCGAGACGGCCACCAGCCGGGAAGAGGAAGCGGAAGCTGACTGACAGCAAGGCCGGCCGGTCAGCCCGCGTCTTCCTGCCGGACATTGGAACCCACGATCAGCAAGGTGTCGCAGTTGCCCAGCAGCTGCTCGCTCGCGCTGGTGCCCAGGTGGCCCATGGGGCCGGCGGCGTAGGGCAGCGGCTCGTCGACGAACGGCTTGCCCAACAGGCTGGTGGCGACGCCGGCGCCGAGCCGCTCCGCGACGGCTTCTACCTGCTGCGCCGCCCCGCGGGCCTCTGGCCCACGAGCAGCGCGGCTTTCCCGCCGGCGTTGAGGAGGTCCGCGGCCGCCTGCAGGTCACCGGTCAGCGGCAAGTTGGCCAAAGGCTGCCAGTCCGGCGCCGTCACCGGGAAGCCGTGTTCATGCTCCAGCTTTGGCGCGGGCGGTTTCTGTACGTCGTGGGGAATAATGACGACGGCGGCGGCCCGGTGCGTCAGGGCAGCTTTGGTGGCGCGGTCCAAGACCATGGGCAGGGCCTCGGCGGAATCCACCTGCTGCCGGTAACAGGCCACGACGCCCGGCTGCCCGGTGAATTTGGCGTGCACGGTTGCCATGAAGGCGGCGTTCTCCTCATGCCATGCCTTGAAGCCGACCGTGCCGGCCCGGCGCAAGGCACCCATGGACGTATTGATGCCGTTCCGCTGTAACCGAAAACGCGGGGCACGCCCCAGGCCACGAGCCTCTGGACCATGAGGTCGGCAACTGTGGTCTGGGGCATGCGCGCGGTCCTTCGCGTTAGTACGAAATGAATTCGACCAGGTCGCCCACCCGGTCCTCCGGGTAGTTGCGCGCTATGTCGGCCTGGCTGAGCATGCCAACGAGGTCATGGCCGTCAATGACCGGCAACCGCCGTACTTGGTGCGACTGCATAGTCTTGATGGCTTCCTCGATACTGTCGTCCGCGCCGATGGTAACCGGCTTCCCCTCGGCGAGCTCACCGGCCTTGGCCGTGCGGGGATCGCCGCCGCGTGCCAGGCACTTGGTCACGATGTCCCGGTCCGTCACCATGCCCTTCAGCCGGTTGTCCTCGCCGCAGATCGGCAAAGCGCCGACGTCCAGGTCAAGCATTTTGCGGGCCGCAGCTTCCAAAGTCTCGTTCTCGCCCACGCATTCGGCGTTGCCGGTCATGATTTCGCGTGCTGTCAGCATCCTTCTCACTCCTGCAGCTGGAATTTATAAGGGTACTTACTTGTCTATCACCGCCAGGCCCGCGGTTGAAGGGCCCGGCACGAATGCGTCACTGGCTGAGCCAGGCGGTGGTCTCCGGCGGCAGAGCTCCGGCACGGAGCGGGCCGCTGCTGATCCGCACGGTTCCGGAGGGCATTTCCACTGGGTTGGTGCCGAAATTGGTGATGCAGTTCCAGCCGCCAGGGCGGACGAAGTGCAGGACGCCTTCGGACACGCCGTCGACCCACGTCAGCTCCTCGAAGCCCTGGAGTTCGCGACGCAGCTTCAGCGCGGCCCGGTAGAACTCCAAGGTGGAGTCCTCCTGCCCGTCCTGGAGGTCGGCGGCCGCGTCGGCGAACCAGGCCGGCTGCGGCAGGTGGGCTCCATCCGAGCCGAAGCCGAAGGACGGCCCCTCGGCTGTCCACGGCAGCGGGACGCGGCAGCCGTCTCGGCCCTTGCGCTTTTGCCCGGTGCGCTGCCAGATCGGATCCTGCAGCGACGCGGCCGGAAGATCCGCGACCTCGAATAAGCCGAGTTCCTCTCCCTGGTACAGGTACGCCGACCCGGGCAGCGCCAGCACCAGCAGCGTCGCCGCCCGTGCCCGCCTTAGCCCGGTCTCGTAATCGACCGGCGGTTCGGTACCGTTGCTGAGCAGCCATGGCCCGTAGTCAAGTCCGTCAGGCAGGCCGTAACGGCTGGCATGCCGGACGACGTCGTGGTTGGACAGGACCCACGTCGAGGAGGCGCCGGACGCCTCCGCTTGGGCAAGGTTCCTCGTGATGATCGTGCGGAACTGGGAGCTGTCGAAGTCCGCGCGCAGCAAGTCGAAGTTGAATGCCTGGCCCAAGCCTTCGGGACTGGCATAGGCCGGACGCCGCTCGGCCGGGACCCAGGCTTCGGCGACTGCGCTCCGTGGCGGATCGTACTCGTTGAAGACTTTGCGCCATTCAGCGTAGATTTCGTGGACCTCGTCACGGTCGAAGATCGGATCCTTGCCGTCCACCGGGGTCAGTTCGTCCGCCACACTCGGCTTGCTCCGCAGCGGCTCCGACATGTCTTTGGCGAGCGCATGGGCGACATCCACGCGAAATCCGTCCACACCCCTGTCCGACCAGAACCTCAGCGTCGTTTCGAAATCCTTGCGGACTTCGGGATGGTCCCAGTTCCAGTCCGGTTGCTCCCTGGCAAACAAGTGCAGATACCACTGGCCGGGCTCTCCGGACGGCTCGGTGACCCGCGTCCAGGCGCTTCCGCCAAAGTGCGAGACCCAGTCCGATGGTGGCTTCGAACCATCCGGCCCCAGGCCGTCCCGGAAGATGTACCGTTCCCGGGCGGCCGATCCCCTGCCGGCGGCGAGTGCTTCGCGGAACCAGGGATGCTGGTCGGAAGAATGGTTGGGCACAATGTCCACAATGAGCTTGATGCCGGCCGCGTGCAGGGCCTGGGCCATCCGGTCGAAGTCCGCCAATGTTCCCAGCCTCGGGTCGACATCGCGGTAATCCGCGACATCGTAGCCTCCGTCCGCCAGCGGGGAAGGATAGAAGGGACTCAACCAGACGGCGTCGATTCCTAGTGCGGCCAGATACGGGATCTTCGCGGTAACTCCGCGCAGGTCGCCGAGGCCGTCGGCGTTAGCGTCGGCGAAGCTGCGCGGGTAGATCTGGTAGACGCTGGCCTGCCGCCACCAGTTGGGATCGCCGCCGAAGCGGGCGGTATCGACGCTGCTGGTCATTCCTCGGATCATTCCTCTCCGGCCGCGGCCACGGTCGTCATTACCTGCGGGAGTTTGTGGGTCTCTTCGCCCCGGGACAAGAGCCGCAACCAGCGGAACCCGTAGCCCGACAGCTCAAGCTGTACACCGCCGTCGTTATCGAGTTCCAGATGGTCCGCGCCGAGCAGGTCCTGCAGCCGCGCCTGAGGGCCGGCGTCCTTGAACGTCAGCGGAACCTTGGCGTTGTCCGGTCCGAAGTTGTGCACGGCGATGATGCTGGAGCCTTCCCAGTGGCAGCGGTGCGCGAGGACTTCCCGGCGCGGCTGGTCCAGCAGCGAGAAGCTGCCCCAGGCCAATTCCGGGCATTCGCGGTACCGGCGGGCCAGCATGGTGATGAAGTTCAGCAGCGAGTCCGGATCCTGCTTGGCGTCAGCGACATTGACCTGATTCGGACCGTAGTCGCCGCCGACTACGGCACTGGCGAGTTTGTCGGGGGCGGCATTGGAGAAGCCGCCGTTGGCCCCGGAAGTCCACTGCATCGGCGTGCGCACCGCCATGCGGCGGTCGGCGCCCAGGTCCTCGCCCATGCCGATCTCCTCGCCGTAGTACAAGGCAGGGGTGCCCGGCAGCGAGAACAACAGGGAGTAGACCATCTTCGTCCGGTCCAGGTCCCCTTGCAGCATCGGGGGCAGGCGGCGTTTGAGTCCGCGCCCGTACACCTGCATGTTTTTCCTGGGGCCGAAGGCCGCGAAGACTTCCTGGCGCTCGGATTCGGACAGCTGGTCCAGCGTCAGCTCATCATGGTTCCGCACGAAGGTCGCCCACTGGGCCTCCGGCGGAATTTCAGGCCGGTTTTTCAGCGCATTGGCCAAGGGACCGGCATCTGCCCGGGCAAGCGAGAGGTACATGTTCTGCATCGCCACGAAATCGAAGATCAGGGTGAGCTCGGTGCTGTCACGGTCGCCGAAAAGCTTCAACTGGTCCTTGTACGGCAGATTGACCTCGCCCAGGAGCACGGCCTGGCCGTTCCTCCGGTTCATGAAGCGGCGCAGCGAGCGCAGGAAGTCGTGCGGGGCGGTGAAGCCCTCGCTGCTTTCGATTTCGTCCTGCAGGCCCACCGTGACCAGTTGCGGGACGGCGTCCACCCGGAAGCCGTCGAGCCCCAACTGCAGCCAGAAACCGATGACCTTGGCAATCTCGTCGCGGACCTTCGGGTTCGACAGGTTCAGATCGGGCTGGTGCTTGTAGAACCGGTGCAGGTACCAGTGGCCGGTCGGTTCGTCCTGGGTCCAGATCCCCTTTTCCTCGGAGTGGAAGACCACCAGGTCAGACGTGTCCGGCGGCTCGTCTTCGCGCCAGATGTAATAGTCGCGGAATTCATTGTCCGTATTGGCCCGGGCCGCCTGGAACCACGGATGCCGGTCGGAGGTGTGGTTGACGACCAGATCCGCAATCACTCGCAGGCCCCGGCTTTTCGCTGTACGGATCAATTCCACCAGGTCCCCGGCACTGCCCAGCCGGTGGTCGACACCGTAGAAGTCGATGATGTCGTAGCCGTCGTCGCGGTCCGGCGTGGGATAGAACGGCATGAGCCATAAGCACGTCACACCCAGCTCGACCAGATAATCCACGCGCTCGGCCAAACCGGGAATGTCGCCGGTGCCGTCGCCGTCGGAATCGAAAAACGTCTCGATGTCCACACAGTAGATCAGCGCGTTCTTCCACCAGAGATCGGACGTGTCGGCAATTCGCATGGGCTGGCTGCTCCTTGGAGTTCGGTTGCCGGCTGGACCGATGGGAATCTGTTCACGGTGTTACGGGCGGCCGCTGCTGACCCCTGTCTAGCAAAGCGCCCGATCCTTGTCGAGGGCTGAGCAAGAATCAGGGCCCAAATCCGTGCGCACGGACAGCAGGCTTACTAAAATGGACTTCTTCACCCCAGGAGGTGCTTTATGAACGATCCACTGCCGACCGGTGCACTCCGCCATGTGCTGCTGCCGCAGACGCTTGGCCGCCATCACACCCCGGACGCCGAATTCATTGTGCTTTCGGTCGAGATCTGGAGCACCGGACTAGTCGTCAACGTCCAGGTGACTTCAGCGGCCCGCGCCGACGCCGCCGAGCCTGGGATCTTCATCGAGGACCATCTGGGGACCGTGTATGCACAGCAGGGAACCGTGGCCATGGGCTCCAGGCAGCTGCACGTTTTCACGCCGACAGTGCCGGCCGGGGCCCGCAGCCTGACGATTAAATCCAAAGAGGCCGGTACCGTCCGGCAGGTCGTCGTGTTCGCCGTTCCAGCCCAAGGTATTCGCGGCCGCCGGCTGAAGGCCGCACCGCACCGCGTCGCTGTACCGCCCTCCAGCCCCTTCCGGCAGGAAGCCGGCTAGGGCTGGTCCCGTCCTCGGGCCGGAGGAAACGGTCCAGCGGGATGCCGGCTTTGACGGACTGCCGGTCCCGCTGTCCCTCCCGGCGTCTAGGAGTGGCCCAGTTCCTCTTCGGGGTCGTTGACAGTTTCCACGCTCTCGGCGGAGCGCCGGCCGGGCCATTCACTGCCGGGCCGGTCGTCCATGCCTGGGTCCGTTCCAACCCGGCGGCCGGCACTGGGCGGTCCGGAATGGGCGGCGGCTGCCGCCAGCCCGTCCTGGTCCCTTGCGGCTCCAGGACCCTCCGCCGGCAGGCTCACTGCGTCCGCAGCAGCCGTGCCGCTTTGGGCACGCCGTCCGCTGGATGGAGCCGGTTGCTCCATCCCGGCCCGCCAGAGGTGTGAGGCGGTGCTTTTGAGCTGGTCGTAGCAGCCGCGGCCGGCCCTGGACCCAAGCACGAATCCGGCTGCCAGCCCGGCACCGAACAGGAGTTTCTTCATCATGGCTGCAGCTACTCCTCGTGTCCCTGGTCCGAACTCATCTGGTCTTCGGCCGGCGGCGTCTCTCCCGGTGGCACGCCTCCGCCTGGCTCCAGTCCGGTGATGTTGCCGGCGGCCGGATCCGGGTTGGCTGAGGCGCCCTTCTCCCGGGACGAGCGGCCCTCGTCCACCGGAGGTTGGGCATTGGGCAGGTTGCCGTGGCCGTCATCTGCAGTTTTCATGGTGTCCCTTCTTTCTGAGCTAGACCAGGTCCCGGGGAACGGCTCGCTGCCAGTTCTGCGAATAGACCCTTGGATCGCCGCGGTTGGCATCGAGCTCGTAGGCGTCGAGTTGGGCATTGATATGGAAATCCGACGGCGTGGAAGTCAGCACCGTGCGGGTGACGATTTCGACATTCCAGTCTTCGCGTTCGAACCGGCGCACGGTCCTTGTTTCGCCACGGACCGAATTAACCTCGTTCCAGCGGAAGCTGTACCACTCGCTGGTTGCACGGCGGACCACGGTATCCGTCTCGTCGATCCGGAAGGAACCCTGGTCATTGACCACTTCCAAGGTCGAGACGTTCGTGGCCAGGTCCCGGGAGACCCGCCAGTGGTGCTCGCCGGGTTCCAGCGCCGTGATCTCCAACTCCGGCGCCGCGGCAGGTTCGTCAAACTCCCTGAGCGCGGCATCCTCGTCACGGGGCGAACGGACAGGCAGGGTCAGGGAGCTGGCTCCAGCCGTGAGGGTGACCATGGCAGCTTCCGGCGCCGGCCAGGCCAGCGGCCAGTAGGAGGTCGACACTGAAAGGCGGAGCCGATGGCCGGCTGGGACGCTCTGGGCGATCCCGTTGAGCGGGATCGTTACCCGGTACCGCTCCCCCGGCACCAGCGGTTTGGGATCGGCGCTGCCGTCCCTGTGGGTAAGGTTCAGCAGTCCGTAAGTGAAGCGGGTCGCCTCGCCGTTGGGCGCCACATCGGAGAGGCGGACGGCGAGCTGGGCGACGGGTTTGTCCGCGGATACCTCGAACGACGCCGAGGGTAGGCCGAAGATTTCCATCGTTTCGGCCAGTGGTTCCGTCTCGTAGACCAGCGCGCCGCCGTCCTCCTCCCGCTGGTCGAACGGCAGGTCCGGTGTGGCTGCGTAGGAGGCCCACTTGCCTGCGAACATGCCCACGCTGAGCGGTGACTGCAGGGTGACGTCGCGCCCCGGTTCGTCCTTCGCGTCGCCCTGCTCGATGCCGTGCCGGCGGAGGCTGTAGCGCCGGTGTTCGATGTTGGGAGACGGCCAGCAGTCTTCTGCCACCCAGCGGCCGGGACGGTCCTCGTAGGATGGTTCGGGCGAGACGCTGTCCTGCATCCAGGCCCGCAGCATGGGCTCTTCCATCAGCCCGGTGTCCTTGCCCTTGAGCCAGTGGTCCCACCACCGCACGACCTCCTGGAGGAAGCCAATGGCAGGTCCCGGGACTCCCAGATGGGGATACTTGTGGCCCCAGGGTCCGATCAGTCCCTTGCGCGGCACATCGAGGTGTTCCATCAGCCGGAAGATGGCGTTGGTGTAGCCGTCGGCCCAGCCGCCCACCGCCATGACGGGGCACTGGATCGCGCTGTAGTCTTCGCAGACGGACGCCGGCTTCCAATAGTCGTCCCGCCGCTGGTGTTCCAGCCAGGTTTCCAGCCACAGGCCGCTGCCTTCCAGCCGCTCGTGCCACATGTCCCGCCAGCGGTCGCCGACGATCGCCGGATCCGGAGGCAGGCTGTTGAACGCGAACATCACCGTGGCCTCGGAGAGGTTGTCGGCAAGCAGGCATCCGCCCATGTAGTGCATGTTGTCCACGTACAGGTCCTCGGTCGCGGAGGCGCTCATGATGGCCTTCAGGGCAGGTGGCTGCCGTGCTGCCACCTGCAGGCTATTGAAGCCGCCCCAGGAGATTCCCATCATGCCGACGTTTCCGTCGCACCAAGGCTGCTCGGCGAGCCACGCGATCACGTCTTCGGCGTCCTCGTGCTCCTGTGGCCGGTACTCGTCAACGATCACGCCGTCGGAGTCACCGCTGCCGCGCATGTCCACCCGGATGCAGCCGTAGCCGTGTCCGGCCAGATAGGGATGGTTCAGCGCGTCCCTGCCGCGCGTGCTGTCGCGCTTGCGGTACGGCAGGTACTCCAGCACTGCGGGAACGGGCAACTGCTCCGCGTCCTCGGGCAGCCAGAGCCGCGCCGCCAGCCGGGCGCCGTCGCGCATGGGGATGAAGACGTTCTCGATGGTCCGGACGGTGTGGGGAAAGTCGGTAACGGTCTTCACGCAATTCCTTTCTCGGGTTCCACAGGTTCGAACTCGAAGGGCAGCTCCTGCAGGATGCTCTGGTAGCGCGCGACGAGCTTTTCCCGGTTGTCAGCCCCGATGTAGAGCTTTCCGAGGATGTAGCGGTAGCTATCCTGGTTGGGCAGGTCGGACAGGCGCTCCCCGGCTTTCACCTGGAGCGTCACCGTGGTTTCCGGATAACGATGCCGGATGGCGGTGCGCTCCTCATCCGTGGGCACCCGGGTGACGATGGCGTCTTCGTCGTGGAAGATCATGCACTGGGAAGCGACGGCGAAGTTGCCCTCGCGGTGCGGCATCACCGGTTCCTGGTCCAGGGCGATGCTGATCGCGACCTCATGGTTCGATACGCCGTCGACCTTGGCAAAAAGGTCGCTGTGCGACTGGGAGATGCGGGTATTGACCTCCACCAGCCAGAGTTTGTCCGCGCCCTCGTCCCACATGAATTCCGCGTTGAAACAGCCGTTGTCGAAGCCGACGTGGCGCATATAGCGCTCGGTGATGTCGATCATGCGCTGCTGCACGCTCTCCGGCACGCTGTTGGCCGGATAGTCCAGCCGCTCGAAGCTGGTGCCGGCCTCATCCTTGTGCATGTCGAAGACGCCGTGGGCATTGAACTTGCCCCGGAACATGGTCCCTTCCGGTGCCGCCTGGATGCCGGAGATGAGCTGTTCAGCCAGGCACGTATTGCCGTCCACGTCCCGGATCTCCGCGGGAAGGTCCGCGAGCTTCAGGACATCGTTGAACGCATCCCCGACCTGGGTGATTTCGGCCCGGATCTGCCTGATCGCTTCGTTGAAGTCCGCCTCGTTGTGCACGGCGAATCCGAGGTTCGAAGAATGCGCCTTCACCGGCTTCACCCAGAACGGGTAGGCGATGTTGATTCGGGCCAGAGCGTCATCGTCGAACGGGTCGAAAGGCGCGAACTCCGGCACGCACTCAGGGACGGACGCGCGCTGCTCCAGGCGGCTCCAGTATTTGTGTTCGGACTTGAGCAGGCTTTCCAGCGACGGAGCCGGCAGTCCGTGTTCGGCGGCCAGCAGGGGGCCGATGATGCTCGCCGGGAAATCCCAGTGCGTGATGATGGCGTCGACGGGCCCGTTGAACTCCTGGAGCTCCCTGCGCGCCTGCTCCAGCAGGCCGGGGAAGTCGATGTCGGCCGTATTGACCAGGATGGAATAGTCCAGGAGGTTGTGGAATGCATACTGATCGGCACCGCGGACAGTCTCCAGTTCACCCCGCTGTACGTCGGTGAGACCCAGTACGAATATGTTCTTGGCTGTCATAGTGCCGTCCCTTCCGGCAGCGGCCAACAGGCTGCTGCCGCATTTGTCGTCCCCAACTCTTTGCTGAACCGATGCCCAACGGTTCTCCGGGCACCGGATGCCCCGGGCCTATGGTTGCTGCCCGGCCAGCAGACGTATCACCTCCTCATCACTGGTCTGGTCGAAAATCTCATAGGCCTGTCCAACGGCCACGAAGTCTTTGGGATTCCAGGGACAGACCACATCGTCGGCCACCCGGCGCAAGGAATCGCAGGTATTGCCGAGCCCGACGGGGGCAGCCGCGATAATGCGGGCGGGTTCCAGTTCGCGCAGCACGGTGACGGCGGCGCGCATTGTTGCTCCAGTGGCCAGACCGTCGTCGACCACGATCACCGTCTGCCCGGACACATGGAGCGTCCCGCGGCCTGCCCGGTACAACTGCTCCCGCCGGTCAAGTTCCGCCCGCTCCCGCTCGGCGACATCGTCGAAGGCGGCCCTGTGGCCGAAATCCATCAAGTAGCGGGCCAGCACCTCCTCGTTGCGCACTGTCACCTGGTGCCCGGCCACCGAGGCCATGGCCCCCATGGCTACTTCGACATGGCCGGGAACGCCGATCTTGCGCACCAGCACTACGTCCATCGGCAGCTCCAGAACGCCGGCTACGACGGCGGCCACCGGCACTCCGCCGCGCGGAAGCCCGAGCACGAGGGCGTCCGGCTTTCCTGCATAGTCCTGCAGGTAGGAGGCCAGCACGTGCCCGGCATCCCGGCGGTCCTGGTACGCCTTGGCCTTTCCAGGCTTGGTCCGCATGGCGCCTCCCCTCTCCCCGGCCTTCAGTGGCGGATGCACGGCTGCATTGGGCGATGTTCAGCTGGCTTACTTTCTCCACCGTATGACTCCTCAACGCGGCATACAAGGCACTTGCCAAGTCCCGCAGATCCACTGCGGGCATTGTCTTCGGCCGGAGGCTCCACTAAGAATGGACCATGCCGGTAACCCTGAGATCCCTCGAAACGGCCGTTCCTGAGACGGTCCTGGTCCAGTCCGAAGTCCGCGATGTTTTTGCAGGCCAGCCGGGGCTGACCCGGCTGGGGCAACGCCTGGTAGCCACTTCGTTCGACTATTCGGGCATCGAGACCCGGCACACGGCCGTCGAGGAACTCACGCTCGCCCGGCGCAGCTCGGAACCAGTCTTCTTCGATGCCGGGTCGCGCACAATCCTCAGCCCCAGCACCAAAGTGCGCAACGACATTTTCGCTGCCGAGGCCACGCCGCTTTTCATTGAGTCGGCTCGCAAAGCCTTGGCTTCCTGCCCTGACCTCTCGCCAGCCGACATCACGCACGTGGTCACTGTCTCGTGCACCGGATTCTTCAACCCGGGGCCCGACTACAAGATTGTCCGCGCACTGGACCTGGAGCCGTCCGTCCAGCGCTACCATCTGGGCTTCATGGGCTGCTATGCGGCGTTCCCTGCGCTGCGGGCTGCCAAGTCCTTCTGCGAGGCCGACCCGGCGGCCGTCGTCCTGGTCGTGTCGGCCGAACTGTGTACCTTGCACGTCCGCACCTCCAACGATCCCGATACGATCATGGGTTCGTCGCTGTTCGCGGATGGCGCCGCAGCCGCCGTCGTCACTGCCCGCGACGTGACCGACACTTCGCCGTCGCTGGTGCTGGACCATTTCGAAACCGTGCTCACCCCGGTCGGTGAGGAGTCGATGGCCTGGAATATCGGGGACGAAGGCTTCGAGATGGTGCTTGGGACCTACGTTCCGCACATCATCGACGACCATATCGTCGGCGCGCTTGAGCCGCTGCTGGCACGGGACGCCTCACTGCACGGGCTTCCTTACCGGGACGTCACGCATTGGGCAATCCACCCGGGCGGACGGAGCATCCTGGACAAGGTGGAAGCGAAGCTGGAACTCACCGAAGAGCAGCTGGCACCGGCCCGCAGGGTGCTGCGCAATTTCGGCAACATGTCCAGCGCCACCGTCATGTTCGTCCTCAAGGACATCATGGATGCCCCGTTCGACGGCACGGATGAACGGATCTGTTCGATGGCCTTCGGGCCCGGCCTGACAGTGGAGACCGGGCTGTTCACCAAGACCGGGTCCGCCTCGGCCCGTGTCCAGGGGGACCCTGCGGCAGCGGCAGTGCTGCTCTAAGCGCGCTGCAGAATGCGATTCCTGGCGGACCGTGCCGTCGGGGCGGTCGAGGAGATGGACCGTGCCGACTGCGATCCGGATAAACTTCGGCGCACGTACCAGCAGTTCCCTTTGGTCAACCGCACGATCTCCGGCTGGCGCTGGTTGTACAGGCATCGGCTGCGACCGCTGCTGCAGTCCCAAGACGCCACCACCCTGCTGGATATCGGATCCGGCGGCGGGGATGTCGTCCGGTCATTGGCGCGCTGGGCCGCGGCGGACCGTCTGCGCCTGGACATCACCGCCGTGGACCCGGATGAGCGCGCCCACGCCTTCGCCGTCTCGCGGACGCAGCTGCCGCACCTGCATTTCCGCCGGGCGCTGAGCTCCGATTTGGTCGCCGAAGGACGCCGTTACGACCTGGTCATCTCCAACCACCTGCTGCACCACCTGGGACCGGCGGAATTCAGCGGCCTGCTCGCCGATTCCGAGCAGTTGTGCCGCCGTGCCGCCATTCACAGTGACATCCGGCGCAGTCCGGCGGCCTACTGGCTTTTCAGCGCCGGCACCCTGCCCTTCTTCCCGGGCTCGTACATCCGGGGCGACGGACTGACGTCGATCCGCCGCAGCTACACGCCCGAGGAACTCAGGCAGGTGGTCCCGCCCGGCTGGGAAGTGGAGAGCCGCCCGCCGTTCCGGAACCTGCTCAGCTACCGTGCGTCCGATGCCTGAGGTAGCCATCGTGGGTGCCGGCCCGGTGGGGCTGCTGCTGGGACTGCTGCTGCGCCGCCAGGGCATCGACGTACTGCTGATCGAGCAGCGCACCACCCGGAGCGGGCACACCCGAGCCATCGGCATCCATCCCCCGGCGCTCGCCGTCCTGGACGAGGCCGGCGTAGCACCGGACCTCATCGCGGCAGGCACGAAAATCACGAGCGGGCTGGCCCGAAGCGGGGGCCGCGAGCTCGCCCGGCTGGACTTTGCCGCGGTGCCGGGGCCGCGGCAGTACGTCCTGGCGGTGCCGCAGCCGGTTACCGAGCGGGTGCTTCGCACGCGATTCCTCTCCGCGGGCGGCCGGGTTGCCGAGGGCATACGGATCGATTCCGTGTACGACGGCGGTTCCAGCGTTGCGCTGTGCGGCCATCCGACCCCAGGGTCTGGGATCGAGGGGAAGCAACCGGGGGCGGCTTCCGGGTCCGTCCGTTTCGAGGCCCGGCTGGCCATCGGCGCGGACGGCGCCCATTCTGCGGTGGCCCAGGCAGTCGGCGCGGAGACCACCGGCCGGAAGTACCCGGATACCTACTTCATGGGCGACTTTGCTGACACCACCGGGGCACCGGACACGGCCCTGCTGTTCCTGGAGCGCGAAGGAATCGTCGAATCCTTTCCTTTGCCTGGCAGTATCCGGCGCTGGGTCGTCCGGACGCGCAGGTTGCAGACTTCAACGGTCGCGGACGAACTGGCGGCATTGATCAAGGACCGCACCGGCATGCACGTGGACCCCGCCTCCAACTCGATGCTCAGCGCGTTTTCGGTCCGGTCGAGGCTGGTCCGCCGCATGGTCAACGGACGGGTAGCGCTCATCGGAGACGCCGCCCACGAGATCAGCCCGATCGGCGGCCAGGGGATGAACCTGGGCTGGCTGGACGCCGCCGCGCTCGTTCCGATCATCGCCGGCGCCCTCGGCGGGCAACCGTCGTCGGCGGCGCTGGCCCGTTTCGAGCGAC